>JAILLB010000023.1 GCA_024693345.1 Clostridiales bacterium | reverse complement strand
CAATGACAAAAAACTCGGTCAGGGTAAAGAGAACGCAATCAGCTACATCGGTTCTGACAGCGCACTCTGCGAAGAACTTGAAAAACTCATCAAATCCAAGAGCGATGATCTTGATTTGACAGTAAATCAGAACTTCTCAATTGAGGAAGACGAACTGGATGAAGACGATGAACTCCTCAGCGAAGACGAGAGTCTTGATCTGAGAGTCATCGATATCTCCGACGATAAATGATTACAAACACATACTTAATAGCTGTCTCTCCGTCCGAAAACGGAGAGACAGTGATATGCAAAATAAAATACAGTGAAGACGGCAATGTGAAGATGATAAAAATTCCCATTGCTTATTCGTTTTACTCCGATACCGGATACCCTATGTATCTGGACGGCCAGTTTCCGCTTGACGAAGTCAGGTTTGAAGAGCTTATAGACTTGTCCAAAGTAACTTCGGCAATCAACAAGGGTCTGGATTTACTGAACTTTTCAATCTGCTCCAAAAAGGGCATAAAGGACAAGCTTGTCATGAAAGGTTTTGATAAACAGACTGCGGAAAAGGCATCTGAATATCTTGATGAGAATGGATTCATCAATGAAAAATCCCAGGCGGAATCCTATGTCATGGACATGGCGCAGAAGAAACTGTACGGCAAAAACAGAATAAAGAACGAACTGTTTAAAAAAGGATATAGACAGGACATAATAAACGAAGTCCTGGATAATTCCGAACTGGATTTTGAAGAAATATGCAGAACAAGAATTGAAACAACGATGAGAAAAGAAGATTTTTCAGATAAAAAGTCTGCATCTAAAAACGTCAATGCTCTGATGAGATACGGATTTACTTTTTCTGAAATTAAAAGTGCTTTGGGGAACATCAAATGAGAAAAAACAAAGGCAAAGTTATACTTGCGCTGCTTTTTGCAGCTGCGCTGTGCATAAGTGTCCTTGTTCCCGTAAAGACATATGCCGCAAATCCGGTTTATGTTGCTTTAGGGGACTCCATTCCTGCGGGATACGGACTCAGCAACACCAAAGATGCCTATCCTTCGATTCTCGCAGGCGAAATACACTATACACTGTATAATCAGGCTCACTCAGGCGATACAACATCAGACCTAATAAACAAACTGAAAAATGTAACAGACAAGAGCAGATTGTCGCAGGCCTCTCTTGTCACCATATCCATAGGCGGAAACGATCTGATGGGGAGTTTTGAAAACATACTCACTTTGCTTTACGGATCAGATGACGTGATTGACAGCATTTATGCAGCTTCAATTGCAAATTTAAGAACAATCTGTTCCACTATTCTTACACTCGTTCCAAAGAACTGCATCATACTGTTTCACAACATATATAACCCGTACAGCGGCATGGGAAGCATCGGTGCTCTTGTCGGACAGAGAATAGGCAGGGAAAACCAGCAGATTAAGACGGTGTGTGACGAATACCCCAGAATTCATTATGTCGATGTCACATCAATGAATTCAAATCCAAACAATTTCAATGCCGGAAGCGGTTCTACTTTTTCAGAAATTCTTGACTGTCACCCGACAAATGCCGGACATTCGGTCTTGGCAGGCATCGTTCGGGAAGCTTTCTACGGAGCAGGCGGAAAAGACAATGTTACAGTCACGACACAGGCTGTTACAAATGCAACCACAAAAAAAGAGACATCAAAAACGGTGACACAGGTGGTACATACCACATATGTTGCTTCTCAGGAGTCTACCACAAATATTGTTACTCAGGAATCAACATCATACATTACCGAAGAAATAACCACTGAAACAACTACTGAAGTGACTACAGAAGTCACAACCGAAGAAACAACAACAGTGACAACTCCGGTTGAAACAACTACAGAGACTACAGCGCCTGAAACGACCACAACTATTCAGTATGTGACAACAGAACAGGCAACAGTGGTAACAACAGGACTGGAAACCACAGTGCCTTTAGAAACTGAAACTGCTCAAGAGTCGACTACTATTCCTGTATCGAATGAAGAAGTTGAAACCACAGAAAAAGGTACAGCTGAACAGACAAACGAGACTACGACAGATGTAACGACGGAGACTGAAACCGAAGAACAAAAAAACACCGGATCAACAAATGTCGTCTTAGTTATTGTGTGTCTTGTCGGAGGTATCGCAGTTTTAGTCGGCGCATACTTTCTGATGTATTACATTTTCAAGTACCTTCTAATGAAGAGAAAAGACTGATCGGGAGAAAATAATGGAAACAGAGATTAGAAATGAGTCATATTACAAAGAACTCGTCAATTTTTCATTGCTTGCCGGTCTGGTTCTGATGGCATCGCGTGCCGAGACAAACAGGGTTGAAGACACGGTGTCAAGAATACTTAAAACATCCGGTTTGCCTATTACGGAAGCTTTTGTTCTTCCTACGGGAATCACAGTTACACTGTCAGACAACAAAGACATGACAATCTGTGTCAACAAGAGAACGGCTCCGGGTGAAGTCAACATAAGAAAAATTGACGAAGTCAACCAGGTTTCAAGAGACTTCTGTTCGGGAGTCAAGAATCTGGAAGAGTCATATGCAAAATTAAAGGAAATATCTGAAGAAAAAGGGTCTCCATTATGGTTGAAACTCATTGGAACATCGCTTGCTTCAGGAGGATTCAGCATCGTTTTCGGAGGTTCAGTTCTTGACGGAATAGCAGCCCTTGTAATAGGCTTTATTCTCGGAATATGCCTTCATTACATAAAGAAACTGCTTCAGAAAGACTTTTTAACAATAGCACTGTGCAGCTTTATAGTGGCATTTTTCGGAGTTCTTGTCTCCTGGCTTGCTATTAAAGTGAACATAAGCATATCTCCTCAGTACATCATAAGCGGATGTCTTATGCCTCTGGTTCCCGGCGTTGCCATTACAAATGCCGTAAGAGACGTTTTATCAGGCGACTTTTTGTCTGCCTGTGCGAGAGCAGTGGAAGCCGTAATGATTGCTGCTGCAATTGCAATCGGTGTATCGGGAGGTCTTTACATCTCTGAACTGATAGGTATATCTGATACAGAACTCGGTTTTGTCATGGAAATAAGCAGAGGAAGTCTGCTCACAGATGTTATATATGGTGCCATTTCGATTGTAATAGCAATCATCGGATTCATTTACGTAATGGAAATACCGTTGAAGTACATAATTCAGTGCTGTGCAACAGGATGTGTAGCATGGGTTTGCTTCATTTTGTTCGATTACGCAAAGATAGACATGGTGTGGGCAACATTTTTGGCTACACTTCTGGCCGAACTTGTTTCATACATCTTTGCAAGAATATATAAGGCTCCTGTCATTACATTCCTAATAGCCGGAATTATTCCGCTTGTTCCAGGAATATATATCTACAGGGCAGCATACTATTTCGTAACCAAATCACCTCTGTCTTCATCGGCATTGACCGATACAATCAAACTGGCAGCGGTAATAGCTCTCGGTATTCTTGTTATGGGCACTATACTCCAGGTTATTACCAGGGGAATTAAGAAAATAAGCAAAAAACAGTAAAAAAGCATTTTTGTTCTTTATTAATTTATTAAGATGTTGTATCATTACCAATGTATTTGTTTTTTCGAAGAAGGAGACAGTCTCACATGTACAAAATAGGCTTTGACAATGAAAAATACCTAAAGATGCAGTCCGAAAAGATTCTTGAGAGGATCAAAACATTCGGAGGTAAACTCTACCTCGAATTCGGCGGAAAACTGTTTGACGACTATCACGCATCAAGAGTACTTCCGGGATTCCATCCTGATTCAAAAATCAACATGCTTTTGAAATTAAAAGACAAAGCAGAAATTGTCATAGCCATCTCCGCAAACGACATTGAAAAGAACAAAGTAAGAGGAGACCTTGGAATAACCTACGATCAGGATACATTGAGACTCATAGATGCCTTCAGAGACATCGGTCTTTATGTAGGGTCTGTAGTAATAACCCATTTTGCAGAGCAGCCTGCGGCAATCAAATTCCAGAAGAGACTTGAGTCTCAGGGAATGAAAGTGTATAGACACTACATCATTCCGGATTATCCTTCAAATACAAGCTTAATTGTCAGCGAAAACGGATTGGGAAAGAACGAATACATAGAAACATCAAGAGAACTTGTTGTCGTAACAGCTCCGGGTCCAGGAAGCGGCAAGATGGCAACATGTCTCTCTCAGCTCTATCAGGAAAACCTCAGAGGAATCCAGGCAGGATATGCTAAATTCGAGACATTCCCAATCTGGAATCTTCCGCTTCATCACCCGGTTAACCTTGCTTATGAAGCAGCAACCGTTGACCTTGATGACGTAAATATGATAGATCCTTTCCATCTAGAGGCATACGGAACTTCATCAGTTAACTACAACAGAGACATAGAAATATTCCCTGTACTGAATGCAATATTCCAGCAGATTTTCGGACAGTCTCCGTATAAGAGCCCTACAGATATGGGTGTTAATATGGCAGGCTACTGCATAGTCGACGACGAAGCGGTAAGAGAAGCAGCTAAACAGGAAATAATAAGAAGATATTTTAATACACTGTGCTCAGTTAGACAGGGACTCAGCGCAAAAGAAGAAGTCGGAAGAATTGAAATCATAATGGGTAAACTCGGTATAGGAACCGATTTGAGACCCGTTGTTAGTGCCGCTTTGGACAAAGCAGAGATTACAAATGCACCCGCTGTTGCAATCGAACTTCCCAATGGAAAGATTGTCACGGGAAAGACATCAGCTCTTCTTGGAGCATCATCTGCAGCTCTTCTCAATGCACTGAAAGAACTTGCAGGAATCAGAGATGAAGTAACACTCATCTCACCAAAAGTAATTGAACCAATTCAAAAACTCAAAGTTGATCACATGGGCAACTATAACCCGAGACTTCATACAGACGAAGTCCTTATAGCTCTCTCAATATGTGCTCTTACAGATGACAACGCAGAACATGCAATAAATCAATTGAATAAACTCAAAAACTGCGAAGCTCACTCAACAGTAATTCTGTCAAGAGTCGATGAATCCACATTCAAAAAGCTGGGT
>JAILLB010000105.1 GCA_024693345.1 Clostridiales bacterium | reverse complement strand
CATATGAGCCTTTATACGTTATGCTGAAAGGTCAGGAAAATGAACTTGATCTCATCGCATCCAATGACACATTAAAAGATGAAAAGGTCTCTTATACAATCACTTACGTGACAAGCGGAGCAGTACTGGCTAAAGGAGAAGGAATATCCAAAGCCAATGATAACACTGTCTTCGGCAAAGTAACTCTTCCGTCAGATAAGACATTTGCAAAGATTGAGTGGGAATATGACGGAAAGAGAGCTGTTTCTCACTACTTTGGCGGTGTATTCAATCTCACAATTGATGAATACCTTGAATGCCTTGGAAAGTGCGGATTGGGTTTTTGACAAACAAAAAAATCTGGCTAATCTAAAGTTGCACTTTAGATTGGTCAGAAATTGTGCACAAAATGGTTGTTGTACAAAAGTGTAGAATTCTACATAAAAATACAACAGACTGCAAACTGCATGATTGCGAACAATATAGACACAAAAGTATATATATGATATAATAAACTACAGTTGAAACAATATTTTTCAACATTTTGGAGGAGAACAATGGAAAGTACATTAGCTAAAATTGGAGATGTATTAAGGAAATACGGATTTTTTGCGTTGATAGCATATGTTTTATCAACAGCAGTAATTTACCTGGGACAGGCATTCAACACCGGATTCGTAGGTGCCATAGGCTGGATTTTAAGCCTTGCGCTTGTGGCTGCATTCTACGGTCTCATCGTCTGGGCTAAGATGACAAAAAAAGATCAGATAGCTTCAACATTATGCTTTGTTGCAATCATGTTCATAGTTGTAACCGCATTTTTTGATTCTTTCATGAATCTGCCCGCAATGGAGGGAAGAGCCTGGTTCATTGTCATTTACTACATTCTTGACATGATTGCTACAATAGGATTCGGAGCACTTCTTGTTCTGTACATGGCAAAGAAACTGTTTAACAAAGCTCTCGTTTCGAGCACAATTGCAAAGTTCATACTGTTCGGCCTGCTTGCTCTGACATTCGTAGTTGACCTTTACGCATTCATAGTAGATATTGTCGTTGGAGCATTCTGGTTTATCACCCTCGGCGAATTTGCTGGTACTTTCCTTTTGGTCGGTCTGATGGGCGATGCATTAACACTTGCAGATGATTTGTCCGGCGGAAAGAGTTCAGCTGAAGCTTCAGAAACAAAAGAAGAACCAAAAGAAGAAAGCAAAACAGAAGAAACAAAATAATAAGAAAATCAGAAATCCCGGGTCAAACGATCCGGGATTAACTGAATTACAGGAGCAGTATTATGAAGATTTCGCCGACTGAAAAACAACTGAAATTTCTTAACTGGGAATTCGGAATATTCTTTCATTTTGGAATAAGGACATTCAATCACGGTCACAGAGACTGGGATGGCATAGACATGCCCTTAGAATCCTTTAACCCGACGTCCTTAGACTGTTCCCAGTGGATAAGGGAAATAAAGAATGTAGGGGCAAAGTATGCAATCCTCACAACAAAACACCATGACGGATTTGCACTGTGGCCTTCAAAGTATACAAGTTATTCAGTGGCCAACACTCCCTGGAAAGACGGCAAAGGCGACGTCGTAAGAGAGTTCGTTGATGCCTGCAGAAAAGAAGACATAGCAGTCGGTCTGTATTATTCACCTGCCCAGTGGGGAAAGACAGCCTTCACATTTGACAGGGAAGAAGAATATGACGATTATTTCATAAACCAGATATCCGAGCTTCTGTCCAACTACGGAAAGATAGATTATCTGTGGTTTGACGGATGCGGTTCCGACGGGCACAATTATGACCAGAAGAGGATTATCAAGGTCATAAGAACACTTCAGCCCGACATCCTCATATTCGGAATGTGGGATCCCGACACATACTGGGTAGGCAATGAAGACGGATATGCACCGATGAACAACACCGGTATCCTGACAATCAATGTCCTTGGTGAACAGAAAACCGTGTTCATGCCTTATGAGTGCGACTGCAGAATCCGTGGACACTGGTTTTATGACATGGATTTATATTCTCTCAAGGCTGTTGATGAACTTGTAGGCATGTATGAGTATTC
>JAILLB010000091.1 GCA_024693345.1 Clostridiales bacterium | reverse complement strand
ATGCTCACTGCAAAGATGGAAGAACATATAACCGGGCAGAGCCCTGACGCGACACTTTTCCACAATCTGTTGAGTATAATTCTGGACAATAAGCAAAATACAGCCAAAAGGCCATACAAAATGCTCAATGCTATTCTGTCTTTGCCGTAAACAATAACTACAAAAACACATTCAAGTGCCCCGAATACAGAACAGCAGATAAGGAATGAAGAGAAAATACTGTCTGAAATATGTTCCTTTGTAAATACGCTGAGGCAATACATCAAAAGGAGTAATCCGCCGAAAATTTCGGATGCCGATGAATATATGTCTTCCGTAACAGAAACTTTAAAAAGCGAAGAAATACCCGCATATAGTAAACAAGCCGCCCCAACCGCACAGAACAGCGACAAAAGGGTGGCCAATTTGGATATTTTGTTGTACCTATCTATATTATCCGTCATTTTTAACTTTCTTTATATGTGAAGCGCCTTTGCTCTTTCGGCGGTCTTCTTATTGTATACTACGTTCAGTCTCTGATAACCGTTTTCGTACTGATACTTATTAATGGCGCCGCGATCGAGAAGGATCTCGAGGGTCTGTGCCTGTTTTTCGTAGAGTTCTTCGTTGCTTATTCTCTTTTTTTCTTCTTCTTCAATTGTCTGTCTGAGATTCCAGTTCATAATTCAAAAGAAGTTTCAAGATCGTTTTTTTATGTTTTGGCGGGTTTTGTGCAAAACTTCATAATTGCCCGATTTTCCAGCATTTACATGGCATTTTTAACATTATACAAATGTATAATGTGGAAAACTCCCATAAAAAATTCGGGACTAAAAACCCGATCTTTCTAACTCAGCTTCCCTCCTATTCTCCTCAATTCTGCTTAAAAGTATATCACACGGGCTTTTCTTTTTCAATTATGCAAACATGGTTAAATGCAAAAAAATTGTACATAATTTGACCTGTATTTTTGTTACTTTTGACAACCGCAAAATTTCTGAGGAAATAGGATTTCGCTATGAGGAAATTTAATTTCTTATGAGTTTTTGCCTGTTTTCCTTATTCTCTTGTAATCCGGGATGTATTTTTCGACTATGTTCCAGAACCTTTTTGAGTGGTTGTTCTCCTTCAGATGAGCAAGTTCGTGCACTATCACGTACTCAATAAACTCCCTCGGTTTGCCCGCGAGATTGAGACTGAAGTGAATGGTTTTTGTCTTCGGTCTGCAGTTTCCCCACATTGTTTTCATCTTGCAGATTTTCCACTCTTCGGGGTACAGATCCATTCTCTTTTCCCACTTGGGAAGAAGCAGCGAGATCTCTTCGTGTGACAGTTTTCTGTACATCTTTTCCACGAGTTCCTGAACTTTTTCTTGGTCTTGCGGATTAGGAACATGCACTTCCACGTCGTCTTCGTTTATGTAAATTGCTTCTTTTTCTGACTCAAAATATTTCACGGGATATCCGACTCCGAAGATGGAAATGGATTCTGGAACACCGTTTTCTTCTTCAAACTTATCCAGCACTTTCTTCCTCGTTCTGTATATCCATGACAGTTTGCTTGAGACAAAAGAATATATCTTCTCATCACTGCACCCTACGGGAGCAGTCACAGACACTGACCCGTCAGGTTTGATGCGAAGGTATATGTTCTTTATTCTCTTTCTTGTCACAAAGATCTCTATTCCGTTTACAATCATTTATCACTCACTTTGTTCGCTGTATACTTCATCGATACTAATTGACTCAAATTCTTCATTTTCCTCACACCCTGATGTTGAAATGAAAACAACCGAATCGACATTGAGTTCCTTAATTATGCCAACCTGTTCCGCCTCCTGTCTCATTTCTCCAATTGACAGAACACTGTTTTTGTAATACTTAACTTCGACAATCCTATATTTGCCATTCTTCAACTTAAGCGCAACATCGAACTCTCCGTTTGTTTTGTTAACGGGGTCATCGTAATAGTATGTACCTATGTCGATTACATCTTTGAAGCGATCATTTTTTACAGATATTGAGAAGAATGATCTTGCTATTTCTTCAAACCTGTGGGAAATGAACGTGCCCAGCCTGGTGTCTATATATTCGTCAAAAAACCTCCTGCCTCCAATTACCTGCAGAATACTTTTACTCTGATAAACAAAACTGTAAAAGAATCTGATTGCATTATCATTCAGCTCATATCGTGCGGCTTTGGGGTTTCCTTTTTTATTTATTGGCTGGCTTTTTGTTATCAGACCCATTCTTATTAACAGGTCAAGTTTTTTATTCATTCCACCATTCTTTTCGCTGTTTGTTGAGTTTTCAATATCCGAACATGATTTTCTGCCGTTTTTTAAAGTGGTGCATATGGCATTGATATTTGTCGAAGACGGAACATCCGTGAACAACAGGTTTTCACAATACTTGTAACATGGACTATCTTCATCAAGAAAGTTGTTTATAATATTCGTCTTTAGATCGAGTTCCGGGTCTACCATTTTGTTTAGATAAGGGGAACCGCCGAAAACTGAATAAAACCCTATTTTGTCGTAAATACTCTTGTCCTGATAGAATTGCTGAGCCTCAAGATAACTCAATTCTTTTAAATTAATCACATCATCAAATCTTCCGAATAGGGCATTTCCTTCTTCCAAAAGCGACGTCATGACTGCAACATTAGATCCGCAGATAATCAGCTTAACATTTGTTAAATGGTTATCTATGATATTTTGAAACTGAGAATCAACCTTTTTGCTGTCTTCGTATTTGTAAAGATATGGGTATTCATCAATTACCACGTTTATCTCGGTATTAAGCATATTGAGAGCAGAAAAAACACCTAAAAAAGAAGTAGTTTCGTAATCACCTGAAATGAACCCCTGACTCGACAAAGACGCAACAAATGCTTTGGCGTTGTTATTCATTGTGTCTTTGCTGCACTCAAAATAGACATATTTTCTGTTTCCGAATGACTGCTTAATCAGTTCAGTCTTTCCGACCCTTCTCTTTCCGTATATGAGAAGTGAACGCTTTTTCCCATTAATATAATCTTCAACTCTCTTTTTTTCTTTGATTCTGCCAACAAACATTTGCTCATACCGCCTTTCTGCAATTATTATACATCCCGTAACCCACATTGTCAATTATTCTTGAAAATTTTTTCAAGGAAAATTTTTTCAAGAAATATCCAAACCGCATATTTGTCTATTTGCCCAAATCCATCCAAAACATTGAATAATATCGGGTGAGAAGATATAATAAGTATGCGCACAATAATTATAAAGATTTGAGGTAAAACACTGTGAAAAAAGAAACAGTTGAAAAAATATATGCCGGTTGGCTCGGAAAAACAATAGGTGTTATCCACGGATCCCCGATTGAAGGGTTCTGGTACGGAAGAATAAAAGAGACATACGGCGAGATAAAAGACTACCTTGTCAAGTATGAAGACTATGCTTCAGATGACGATTTAAACGGCCCCTTGTTCTTCCTGAAAGGTATGGATGACAGCGGTCACGGACAGGATACAAAGGCTCAGGACGTTGCAAACGCCCTTCTGAACTATGCTCCTTATGAGCACTCATTCTTCTGGTGGGGAGGATACGGAAGATCGACAGAGCACACAGCTTATCTGAATCTAAGAAATGGAATCCCCGCTCCGAGAAGCGGAAGCATTGCACAGAACGGTGCAACCGTAGCTGAACAGATA
>JAILLB010000010.1 GCA_024693345.1 Clostridiales bacterium | reverse complement strand
CTTAAGGATAATCTGTATTTTCTCAGCTCCGACTCTATGCTTTGCTTCGCCATATATTTCTTCAATGATTGTTTTTAGCCTTTCATCACCAATCTCAATTTGCGTCTGTTCCGGGCTTCTCAAAAGGTGATGATAATAGTTCGATCGCCGGAGATCCAAAACCCTGCAAACTGCGAGAACACTGTATTTCGGAGCAAGCTCCATTGCTGCATCGATCTTTTCACTTAGAGGAGAATTACGAGTGGCAGTACTGTTTTTGTATATCTCAAGTTCTCTGTTAAGTCTGTCCACTCGCTTTTGCAGGTACTGGATTTTATGGAGATTAGTCGTTTCACCATCTTTGTAATGCGACAAATACTCATCCTTCCACCTGTGAATAGTTTGCCTCGGTATTCCATATTTCTTTGCAATACTTGGAACTGACTCCAGATTCTCAAACTCCTTGTTGACTGCGATTCTTGTCTTTTCTGGGTACCTCATTAAGTATCCTCCTTATGAAAAAGTGTTACAGAGATTGTAAACTGACGCAGAGGAGACTCTAATCTCTTTTGTCAAAGTGGCCTGACGACGGTATTTGATACATTTTTGTCTCGAGAACACATATTTATAATTGTGTAAAGCCCCCCTATATAGATAGAATTAGCATGGATGCGTACAGGCATCCTCATTACACTGTGACAAGGGGTGGATAATGAAGAAAGGTGTTGTTCTGAATTCATTGTTGGTAGTTTCTTTTATTTTGCTGTTCTGTGGTTGTCTTCTTGAGCCGATGCATGAGCACACGTTTAGTAGTGACTGGTCTTCTGATGCCAACTACCATTGGCACGCTGCAACATGCGAGCATACTGATGAAGTGAAAGACAAGGCTTCACACAAATGGGATTCCGGTACGATAACAACAGAAGCAACCCATACTGCTGACGGTGAAATGAAATATACCTGTACCATCTGTGGACAGACAAGAAAAGAAGTAATACCTGCACAAACTGATGCTCATTCTTTCTCAACGGAATGGATATCGGATGAAACACATCACTGGCATGTTGCAACATGTGAGCACGCGGATGTAAAAGGTTCGTATGAGGCACATTCTTGGGATGATGGTGAAATCATTACCAATGCAACACACACTGCTGACGGTGAAATGAAATATACCTGTACCATCTGTGGACAGACAAGAAAAGAAGTAATACCTGCACAAACTGATGCTCATTCTTTCTCAACGGAATGGACATCGGATGAAACTCATCATTGGCATGTTGCGACATGTGAGCATACTTCTGAGATTGATTCGGTTGGAGTTCATGAGTACGGGCAGGCACAAGCCGTGCTGCAACAAGATGGGACTTATTTGATAGGATATGTATGTATGACATGCGGATACGCAAAGGAAGCTGAAAGCACAATTGGAGCCAAAGGTCCCGCCGGCGGAATTGTCTTCTATGACAAGGGCGAATACACCGAAGGATGGAGATATCTTGAAGCAGCCCCTGAGGACATGAAGGTTGTTGATGGTAATCCAACCGTTGATGAAACTGTTCCTGGTTATTCCGACGGAACGTATTCCTTTATTTTCGGATTTTATAGGACAACCGACGGTGGAAGCAGTTTGTATGTAAATGGAACAAAAACCTACAATGCTACTGATTGTACTGGAACAGCAATTGGTACTGGAAAGACAAACACTCAGCTTCTAGTTGGAGCTATGGGTAATGAAGCTTATTCTGGAGGAAATGAAAAAACTGCCGATTATGCTGCAAGACTGTGTGATATCCTAACATATACGATTAATGACATCACCTATGATGACTGGTTCCTGCCGAGCAAAGGTGAGTTGGAATTAATGTACGAAAACCACTCAGTCATAGGTGGTTTTGAAACGAGGAAAGAATTTGATCCTTACTACTGGTCCTCTAGTGAGTTTAATGCAAATTACGCTTGGTACCAGGACACATGCCATGCTTTCCTAGATATGGACAGCCGTCATTATCTTAGCAGAGTACGGCCAGTCCGGGCTTTCTGAGCTGCATTTTGCACGGTTGTTTATACATTTTGTCTCGAGACATTATCAGTTTTCATGACAGATTGATATCAGCTTTACCGGTAAGGAAGTCGATAATGTTTATATGCGTAATGCCGTTGTTTGAGGTGTCTTTTCTGTCAAGGCTGAAGACATATTTGGGCGAATGGTTTGTCAGATTCTTGAATGCTCCGTATTCACGATCAAAGGTCTTTTGATTATCAATATGATAGGCAACCTGTATGAGGCATTTCAACTTTCCTTTAGAGGCAACGAAATCTATTTCCCCGTTTCGCAACTTGCCGTATCGTACTGAGTATCCCCTATAAAGCAACTCGTTATAGATAATACCTTCAAGCGCGAAGGTGTCATCCAGCTCGATGATATTGCCCAATGCGGAACGAAGGCCTACATCAATGGAATAGTATTTCCTTGTTCCGTTCAGAGCTTCTTTGCCTTTCAAATAATAGGGTTCACATTTGCTGATCAAATAGCACTCTTCCAGATAAGATGCGTAATTGTTTACAGTTTCAGAGTATTTCTTCTGGATATCTGCCGGGAGTTTATCCTTCAGGAATTTGGCTATGGATAGAGCTGAAAAAGTCCTTCCTGTAGTGGAAATAATGTATTTTGAAACATTATCAAAATCTACCTTGTTGATTTTCGGATGAACTCCAAAGACATCTTTCTCGATTATTGATTTGTAGAGCGCATCCAGGTATTGATGAACTCCATCTTCATCTTTTTCCTCAAATCTTTGTGGCATTCCTCCGAATTCAAGGTAGTCATAGAAATCATCATCTGCGACTGTGATTCCGTTTGCTTTCTTATACTCTAAAACTTCGCTGTAAACAAAAGGAAGAATCTCAAATTCTTTGGCTCTGCCTGTAAGTCTATCTTGAAGTTTGCCGTGAAGCAGCTTGGAATTGCTTCCGGTGACGAAAAGTGAACAGTTATAACTCACTCTCACAGAAGCAATGGCTTCCTCAAATTTCTTTATGTGTTGTACTTCATCTATGAAAATGTAGTACTTCTTATCGTCTTTGATGCAGGAATCTATTTTTTTCTCAAGTTTTTTTCTAGTAGTGATTCCTTCACCGCTTTTACCTTCAAGATCCAAAACGATAATGTGGTTATTATCTATACCTGCATTTTTGATTTCGTTTATTATCTGTCCAAGAAGTTCGGATTTTCCGCAACGGCGTACACCTGTTATTGCCTTAATATATTTCGAATCATAATAGGGTCGGATCTTTTGGAGATAATTCTCGCGGATGATGATGTTAACCATACCTTTGATATATCAAATTTGCGTTGGAATTTCAACAAAAAAATAAAAATTCCAACGAAAATTCACTAGATGCGCTTGTTGTAAGGAGAATAGAAAAGGGTAAGCAAACTTATAAATAATGTAAAGAGTTAACTAGATTGTTAC
>JAILLB010000104.1 GCA_024693345.1 Clostridiales bacterium | reverse complement strand
TTTGACTCAGTATGCAGCAAACAAAATGATAGAAAACAAGTGCGGTGATGCGATAATAAACGTCACATCAATGTCCGCATACACATCCAGTACAAACCGTGGTGAATACTGCATTTCAAAAGCAGGCGCTTCCATGATAGTAACCCTCTTTGCAGACAGACTGGCTGAATACGGAATCAATGTTTATGAGATAAGACCGGGCATCATAGAAACAGATATGACAAGCAAAGTAAAGGGTAAATACGACAGCCTGATTGAAGGCGGTCTTCTCCCTATCAAACGTATGGGACAACCGGAAGATGTTGCACGTACAATAGGTGCTCTTGCCGAAGGGAATCTCGCATACTCAACCGGTGAAATAATTAATGTCGACGGCGGATTCCACATCAGAAGACTTTAAGGATTAGTATGGATTACATTTCAAGCAAAAAATGCAAATTTCCCGTTTTGTCCTGTGAAGTTGCCATTGTCGGTTCGGGCGCTGCAGGAATGTGTGCAGCAGATGAGCTGGGAAGTCTTGGAAAAGACGTAATTGTCATAACAGACCACCTTCATGGCGGCACTTCAAGATGTGCAGGTTCAGATAAACAGACCTACTACAAACTCACAACTTCAGGAGACGGAAAAGACAGTGTTAAGAGTATGGCTCAGGCAATCTTTGACGGCGGATCCACTCACGGTGACATCGCGCTGACACTTGCCTCCAATTCCCTATACTCTTTTTACAAACTTGTCCTATCCGGAGTCCGCTTCCCAAGCAATGAATACGGCGAATTTGTCGGATACAAAACAGACCATGATGATTCTGTCAGAGCTACTTCTTGCGGCCCCTTGACATCAAAATACATGGCTGAAAAGCTCGAAGAATCCGCAAGAAAACACAAAAATGTCAAGTTCGTTTCAGATGCATTTGTTTTTGAGATTTGCAAAGACGGACAAAATGTCCACGGTGTTGCAGCCGTCTCCAAAAAGTATGTCTGCGAAGACAATCCTTACGGAGTTTTCTTTGTTAAATCTTCAGACCTGATCTGGGCAACAGGGGGTCCTTCAAGCATATACTCAAAGACCGTTTATCCGACATCTCAGGGTTGCTCATTTTCACCTGCAATTCTCTCTGGATGCAGAATGGTCAATCTTACCGAATCACAGTACGGAATTGCTTCGACCAAGTTCAGATGGAATCTTTCGGGAAGCTATCAGCAGGCAATTCCGAGATACATATCCGTTGAAAAGAACGGAAAAGAACACGAGTTTCTCTATGACTACATGTCTGAAGACGAAGTGCTCATAAACACATTCCTCAAGGGATATCAGTGGCCATTCAGTTCAGACAGAATATCCGGAAGTTCAAAAGTGGACTTAGCTGTGGATGCAGAAATCTTGAAGGGTCGCAAAGTGTATCTGGATTACACAACCAATCCCAAAACATACAGGTTTTCAACTCTTCCAAAAGAGGCAAAACAGTATATAGTCAATTCCGGAGCAAATAAAAAAACGCCATTCGAAAGATTGAATTCAATCAATCCGAAGGCGGTTAAACTGTATAAGGATCATGGTATAGATTTGTCCAAAGAATATCTGGAAATTGCAGTCTGTGCCCAGCACCTCAACGGTGGATTTGACATTGACTGCGACGGAAAATCCACAAATACAAATCACATGTATTTTGCAGGAGAATGCGCCGGGACCTACGGTGTAAAACGTCCGGGCGGTTCTGCCCTTCTCGCCGGTCAGGTGTTTGCCCACAGAGCGTGCGAGTCTATATCCAAATCCGAAAACACTGTTACAGACTTTAAAAAATCTTCAAAGAAAATTGCAGATCGTATTTCCGGAATCAAAAAAGGAAAACAGACAAAAACAGAATTCAAATCCGTTATAGACTCTTTCTCAGAAAAGATGTCTGATTGCGGCGCGGAACTGAGATCTCCTGACAGAATCAAGGCGATGGTAAAAGATTTATCTGTTGCCCTGCTTGAGTCTGACAAGTGCTCACCGGACTCATTTGGAGCCTTTAAAGAGTATTTGAAGATGAGAGATATACTCATGACTCAGTATGCATTTCTGTCCGCATATATCGACTATTTTGAAGACGATGGAAAGAGCCGCGGTGCGTATGTCATATCTGACATGTCACCTTCTGATATTCTGAAGAATGCATCATCAGTTGAACTGGACAAAAACCACAGATCCTTTGTTCACGAAATAGAGTTTGACAACGGAGACTTTGTATCTTCATTCGTTCCGGTGAAACCTATTCCTGAAAGTGAACAATGGTTTGAAAAAGTATATAACAGATAACATATGTTGCAAACCGATGGTTGTTTTTTCACACTCAACCATCAGTTTGTTTAGTTTGTCCAAAATGCGTGATAGAATCCTGTTGTAAAGGAGGGTATGTCACATGGATCTAATGAAAATTGGTTATTTCATTTCGAGTAAAAGAAAAGAATTGAACTTGACACAGTTGCAATTGGCTGAGAAACTCGGTATTACTGACCGCGCCGTATCAAAATGGGAGAGAGGCAAATCTATGCCTGATGCTTCAATTATGATCAATCTTTGTCAGATACTCGGAATCACCGTAAACGACTTGTTATCAGGCGAAGTAGTCAAAGAAGAAGACAGCGGTATATCTACGGACAGCATTCTTGTTGAAATGGTCAAGCAAAAAGATGAATCATTTCGAAAAATGCGCAACAGCGAGCTGGCAATATGTATTTTGTCCGGTATTTTTCTCATATGTATGCTTTCAATAGGTATAGGAACAATTTTTATGAATCTCCCCATTTGGGTGTTCATGATATTTTGGGCAATAGGGTTGAGCCAATTTGTTTTCGCAGCAATTATTGCCTTCAGGATTGAGCACATCGCCGGATTTTTTAAGTGTTCCAAATGCGGGCATAGATTTGTTCCGGAAAACAGCCTCGACAGCATTTTGGATTCTGGCAACAACAAAACAAGATATTTGGAATGTCCAAAATGTAAAAACAAATCATGGAGCAAAAAAATAGCTTCATCATTCCTTATTGTATTTTTGGTTGTTTCCTTAATTCTATCCGTCGGATCTGCAAGTTTTTCAATCTCGTATTATTACGTCTCCATTCCGACAACAGTTTATACACCCAACTCTACTGCAGTTGATGCATACGAAAACATAATCGACTTTTCGTATGATGACATCCAGGCTTTGAATCTAATAGGCGACGCTGCTGTTCCTTCAGCAACCAGACTTGATTCCGCAACCGCAAGATATAACTGCCATTCTTATGCCTGGTATAATCAGAACACCACTTCAAATAATATATGGATAGATAATCCGATGCCATTTGTAAATGACTGGAGTTATGAGGAAATATCAAGTCCTTCAGTTGGATCAATAATATTGTATCTTGATGGTACAACTGTAGTACATTCCGGAATAGTCATTTCACTACTGAGCGGAACATCAAATGGAGTCTGTGGTGATTCAAATCTTGTCGAGGTAGTTTCCAAATGGGGCTATTTGGGATTTTACCAACACAGAGGTGATGAATGTCCATACGTTTCAACTTATGGCGGATCAGCAACATCTGTAAAGTATTATAGGGTTCATTCTCATTACTACTATGATCATTTTATTCAATTCAACGCATCCAAGCACAAATCTTATTGTGCTTGCAGTGAGTATGTCTTAAGACCTCACATTTTTTACGTATCAATAGATTCCTCACAAGTGGTTTGTGCATATTGTGGGTACACTACTGATTTGGACAACTTACTTGCGATTCTTAACGATAGTGATTCAAGTCTCACTTACATTACGAGAAATGGAAGTTTCATTTTGCCGGATGGAACAATTGTTATATATCCCGATGACATAGTCGATTATTTATCTGGAACACTTGATTTTGAACTTGCAGAAAGGGTGGCCTCATGAAAAAATCAATCATCATTATTCTAATAATGGTACTTGCCATGTGCATAATATCTTGTCAAGATAACACAGAAAAAAACTTCTATTATCAAGATGGCACTTTGTTATTAGATGAGATTCCCAAACAAATGGATGTCAGCAAGTTTTACATGTGTTCTTCTATGCTATCTTCCGCCCATGCGAGTATCGACAGCAAATCTGACGGAGTGCGCATTCTTTCAGAAATTGGCAATTTCAAAGCCGAAAGGATTTTATGGGAAAATGCCATAAAAAACATTGAAGAAGTACAGCAGGTTTTCGCAAAAGGATTGCAAATCAATTATTCAGCATTCAGCATTTTTGTTGGAGCAGATGGAACAGTACTTGTAAGAGCAGACGAATATGCATATCTTTCCGATAGTGGTGTTGTTGAGTACGATGTCATAAGAAATTTGTGTGAAGAAGTTGCTGCAGCGTCAAATCAATTATACTATTAACAAAAAAACAATCCCCTTCATGTAATGTGAAGGGGATAATTGTTGTTGACGCACTTCGTCACCAATTGATCGGGGATTTCTTGCTGATCAACTGTTAAAAACCTACGTTCACTCCGATAAATATCGGGACCTTTGTTGCATTGTCAATTATTGCATATACGTAAGGTCTGTCCAAAACAACTGTTGCTTCGTTCGGAGCTGCCGATTTGTTTGTCATTGTGGCAGATGTTGCCGCAGCTGCTTTTGTTCCCTTTCTGTCTACGCAAATGTAGGCCTTCTGTTTGATTAGGGAAACATACATATCAGCAACGGTATTATCCATGCCTGAGAAATCCGCATTATCTGTAAATGCCAGCTTTGTTCCCATGTCCTTCAATACATCATTGAGTTCCTTTTCAAATTCACACTTGAATTCAGGCATTACAAGTTCTACGCAGATTGGTTTAAAGTTTTTAAACATTTCACTCCATGTTTCAGGTGTCAGAGAACCCAAGAAATCATATACATCAACACCTTCATTCGGAAGAAGAGTGACAAGTCTGTATTTGTTTCCGTCATAATACTTTGAAGTTCCTGTAAAGTTTTTGCCTGCATAGAAACAAGATTCAGTAGAAGACAGCATTGTTACGTTTGACTCTGTGTTGTTGTAATTCTGGAATGTGTAATTGTTGATTACATTATCCGATGAATATGCTTCGGCCCATTTCGCTTCAAACAGGACTGCGTTTATGAGGACCATCATATCGTTGGCTCCTAACTCTTCAACGAGTTTGTCAATAAGTCCATCTGTCTTGTTCTTGACCCAGTTGTTTATATCCGTTACCGTCGCGTCATTAAAAGGCGCGCTGTAAATATCTGCATCAAACCAGTCAACCATAAGCTGAAGGAATTCTTTTCTGACCTGCAGTACGTTTTTGTCATCCCTGAACCATATTGAATCTGCAAGTTTGACAGAACAGTTTTCAGATGAATAAAGACCGTTTACAAAAGCATAAAGGTTTTCGTTAACATCTTCAACTTTCATGCCAAGTGTTTTTTCCATCTCGGTTCTGGTCTCGCCCTGTGCTCCGTTTGCAACCATTGCAAAACAGATATATGCGGACAGAGGAGATATAACGACATTTTTGCCGTCCTTCTCTGTCACTCTCTTATTCAATTCGAATGAGAAGTTTGTGAGAGCTTTGATAAACTCTGCGGATACCGTAACACTTTCGGTCTCAGTTCTTGTATACCCTTCGAGAAGATTCTTTGAGTATAACTCGGCCTGTTTGTATGAGCATGATGCAAAAGCAAACAGCATGGCTGAAACCAGCACTAAGCTCAATACGCATTTAATTTTTCTTGTCATAATTCACCTCGAGGCAATTATTTAAAGTTTATGTTTGCTCCTATGAAAATAGGGCACCCTGTGCTGTTATCTACAATCGCATAAACATAAGGTCTGTCCAAAACGATGGACACTGTTTTTGTTTCGCCGGGACCCACGCTGGTTGCAACCATTTCAACTACTGTAACGGCAGCTGCCTTGGTTCCCTCTTTTGTCACTTCAATATATGCTTTCTGTTTGACATTTGAAACCATCAATTCTCCAATGGCACAATTAGCCATTCCGGTCAAATCTGCATTTGGTGTAAAAACATCTACCATACCCATTGTCTGAAGTGCTTCGTTCAATCCAATTTCGCATTCAGTTTTAAATTCCGGCATCATCAGATGTACTTCGTAGTCCCAGTTTTTGAATCTTGAATCCCAGATGGATTTCCACTTATTCGCATCCAGAGATGAAATGAAGTCATATATATCTACACCTTTGTTCGGAAGAAGAGTGACAAGACTGTATTTTCCGCCTTCATAATCTTTGCGGGTTCCGACGCAGTCAGTACCTGTCAGGTACACACTCTCAGTCGATCCAAGCATAGTGACGAGCTTTGTTGATTTGTCATAATTATTGAATGTGTAGTCTTTTACAACATTGCTGTCCTTGTATTCGACTTCCCACTTTGCATCAAACAGAACCGCGTTAATAAGATACATCATTGCGTTGTCGGGAATACTGTCAAGAATCTTATCAATCAGGCCATCTGTCTTGTTGCTGCACCAGTTGTTGATGTCGCTCAGAGTCTGAGCATCAAATAAGGCCTTGAATATCTCAGCATCATACCAATCAGCAATAACCTGAAGATATTCGTTTTTGACATTCAAAACACCATCTGCATCTCTGAACCAGAATGAATCCGCAATGCTCATTTTACAGTTTTCAGAAGAATAAAGACCATTTACAAACGCATACAGGCTTTCATTCAAATCTTCAATTTTCATTCCCAGGACTTTTTCCATCTGTACTCTGGATTCGCCATTAGTGCCGTTAGCCAGCATTGCAAGACAGATAAAGGCAGACAAAGGTGATACAATAACGTTCTTTCCGTCTTTCTTTGTAACCAGTTTGTTCATTGCAAAAGTGAAATTGTTGAGAGCTTTCACCATCTGGTCAGACACAATGACATCATATTTAGCTGAACGGCTGAAATCGCTCAAAAGGTTTGCAACAGACAGTTCAACCTGTTCATATTCCGTTTTTTCTGTCGTTTCTGCATTTGTCTCTTCTTCGGTCGCATTTTTTAATGTTTCAATTACTTGATTTGACCCGCAAGAAACACAAGATAATAAAATGCCAAAAGCAAGAATGACACTCATTAATACAATCAGTTTTTTTCTCATGATATCCATCCTCCATACACCATTTAGACGACTATTGGAGTATATAATCTCAATATTATTGTTTATCTTCAATCATTTCCTTCATTGTTCTCCAGCCAAGTTCTGCACATTTGACCCTGGCAGGCATATGGGAAATATCCTGAAGCGCAGCCGCTTCACCAAGTTCGTCAAACTGGTTTTCTGTCAGTGTTTCACCTTTTATCATACCCATAAAGAGTTCGGCCTGTTTCAGTGCTTCTTCTTTTTCCAGCCCTATGATATTGTCTATCATAATATCTGCCGATGCCTGAGAAATAGCACAGCCTGAACCAATGAATCCTGCATCGGCAATAATACTGCCATCTAGTTTCAGCTGTATGGATATATCATCTCCACAGCTCGGATTAACTCCTCTTAAAACAATATCCGGATTCTCAATCGGAGCCTTGTGAGAAGGTCTCAGATTATGTTCGTTCACTATTTCCCTGTATAAAGATTTAAGATCCATATCCCATTACCTTCCTGACTTTTGACAGACAATCCAGAAATCTGTCTATTTCATCTTCCGTGTTATAGAAATACACACTCGCTCTGGCTGTTGAACCGACATTCAAAAACTGCATAAGCGGCTGGGCACAGTGGTGTCCTGCCCTGATGCATACACCGTCTTCATTCAGAACTGATGACACGTCATGAGGATGTACTCCTTCAACATTGAATGTAACAATTCCGTTGTGCTCGCAGGGATTCCCTGAGCCGTATATTGTTATATGACCCATCTCCTTCATTCCCTGCATTATTTTTGTCACAAGTTCGGTGTCCCTTTTCTCTATATAATCGTATCCGACATTATTTAAATAGTCAATAGCGGCATCGAGTCCGCAGGCATCCGCTGCATTTACAGTGCCGGCCTCAAACTTATGCGGAAGTTCTGCAAACGTTGCATCTTCTCTTGTTACATATTCAATCATTTCACCGCCCATGAGGAATGGCTTCATTTTTTCCATTAAGCGCTTTTTCACATAAAGAACACCTATTCCCATAGGCCCCATCATTTTGTGGGATGAAAAAGCAAACATGTCTGCATCAAGTTCAGTCACATTTACTCTCATATGAGGAACAGACTGAGCTCCGTCAACGAGGACAACAGCTCCCTTACTGTGAGCTCTTTCTATTATCTTCTCAACCGGGTTTCTTATTCCCATTACATTTGAAACCTGAGCAATGGCAACAATTTTTGTTTTTGTCCCAATCTTCTCTTCTATTTCTTTATCTGAAATAACTCCTGATTCATCCGGTTCCATAAACACGAGCCTGGCTTTCTTTTCCTTTGCCAGTCTCTGCCATGGAAGGAGGTTGCTGTGGTGTTCCATTACACTGATGACAATTTCGTCACCCTCATTTACGACTTCATCTCCGTAGCTGTATGAAGCAAGATTTATTGATTCAGTCGTGTTTCTGGTGAATATTATCTCATCAGCACTGCCCGCACCTATGAAAGAAGCCACCTTTTTTCTTGATGACTCATATTTTTCAGTTGCTTTCATGCTCAGATCATACAATCCTCTGAGAGGATTTGCATTTGCAAAGGCATAAAAATCCGAGACCGCATCAATTACCGACTGTGGTCTTTGCGAAGTTGCTGCATTATCCAGATATACGCAATCAGTGCTTTTGAATATTGGAAAATCTTTTCTGTAATCCTGCATTTTGTTCTCCGATTATACTTTTCTGTCTATTTCTTCTTCTATACTGGCAACCAGTTTTTTGTCCTCTATTTTTGATGCTGTCTTCATCACACTTGCGTGTGCAGCCATCTTGATTGCGGTAGACTTGTCAATGCCTCTTGAATTCATGTAATACAACACTTCATCAGCAAGACTTCCTATGGTTGCACCATGCTGTCCTTCAACGTCCTCTTCTCCGCACAAAATCAGAGGAACACTCTTGTTGACAACATCATCTCCGATTGTCAAAACGTCTTCTGTTTCCCCTCCGACGGAACCTGAGGAACCGACTTTGAAATCTATCGTTCCCCTGAATGTTTTTGATCCGCCTTTTCCGAGAACTCCGCCGACATTTATTTTGCTTTGAGTTTTTTTGGATACCTGATCCGCCCTGTAGTTTATATCCAGACTCTGTTTTTCTTTGCATATGTATCCGGTATCACATACAAACGATGCTTTTTCACCTATCAAAGATGCATTGCATCCTACATAATTCTTTTCGCCGCCCAATACAACATTTACAAATTCAAAGACAGCATCATCTGAAACATCAGAGCCAACATCAAGGAAATACGTTCCTTTTCTTTCAAGTGTCTGCACAACAACAAGTTTTGCTGTAGATTTGGGAGCAAGAATAAACTTTGTGCTGATTCCGGAAAAATCTTTTTCGCCGCTGTTCTCTATTGTTACTGTCAGACTTCCTTCAGACTCAACAATGAACAGATACTGGTTAATCTGATTGAGATTTTTAATGCTTACTGTTTTGTCTTTTCCGGATGGAACTTTGATAAACTTTTTTTCTGCATATTCAGAAACAAATGCATCCAGTTCTTTTCCCATTCCGGTATTAACGTTATCGAATGATTTTCTAATTTTGGAATTTATCTTGCTTTCTGATTTGCTAATCTTCTGTCCTGACAAATCAAGTTTTGCGTCATTAACTTTGAGATACCTGAATGTTTTTGCGGGGAGCAGATTAACTTTTAGTTCTTTTGTCATTTTGCACCTCACATATTCCCGTTCATCTCAAGTTTGATGAGATTGTTCATTTCAACTGCGTATTCAAGAGGTAGTTCTTTTGAAACCGAATCAGCAAAACCACTAACAATGAGCGCTCTCGCATCAGCTTCCTTGATTCCCCTTGACATTAGATAATATACCGCTTCATCACTTATTCTGCCTATTCTTGCTTCGTGTCCCACATCCGCCTTGTCTGTACGAATATCCATTGCAGGAATGGTATCTGCTCTTGAAATACTGTCAAGCATAAGAGAGTCGCACGACACTGAAGCTTTTGAATTTATAGCTTTTGAATTAATGACAACACTGCTTCTGAATGTACCTATTCCGCCATCTTTGGCAATAGATTTTGACGCCATTACCGAAGTTGTATTAGGTGCCTGGTGAACTACTTTTGCTCCGGTGTCAAGATCCTGTCCTGCTCCGGAAAAAGTGATTCCGGTGTATTCCATCTTGGAGTTTGCTCCGTGAAGAATTGTAGTAGGATAGAGATATGAGACGTGAGAACCGAATGAACCTGATACCCACTCCATAATACCATTTTCTTCCACTATGGCACGTTTGGTGTTCAGGTTGTACATGTTTTTTGACCAGTTCTCTATGGTCGAATATCTCAGTTTTGCATTCTTTGCGACGTACAGCTCGACGCATCCAGCGTGGAGGTTGGCTACGTTGTACTTAGGAGCTGAGCAGCCCTCTATAAAATGAAGATCGGCACCTTCATCGACGATTATAAGGGTGTGTTCAAACTGACCTGCGCCTGCTGCATTGAGTCTGAAATATGACTGAAGAGGAATGTCAACTTTTACACCTTTCGGAACATATACGAAAGAGCCCCCTGACCATACTGCGCCGTGCAGAGCGGCATATCTGTGGTCAGTTGGCGGAACGAGTTTCATGAAATGAGTTTTGATCATCTCCTCATACTCGCCCTTCATTGCACTTTCAAGGTCAGTATATACGACTCCTGTTTCTGCAACTTCTTTTCTCAGGTTGTGATAAACAAGTTCTGAGTCATACTGAGCTCCGACACCGGCAAGTGATAGTCTTTCCGCCTGTGGAATTCCCAGTCTCTCAAAAGTATTTTTTATTTCTTCGGGAACATCTTCCCAGTCGGACTGCATTTTTGCTTTGTGTCTGACATAAGCCGCAATCTGATCCATGTCCAGACCGGATGTATCAGGACCCCAGTCAGGCATGTCAGTTCTGTTATATATGTCCAGACAGTGAAGCCTGAATTCTCTCATCCATTCAGGGTCATCTTTTTCTTTAGATATGTTTTCAACTATTTCTCTCGTAATACCGGATTTTTCTCTGTGATAATTCTCGGAATTCTCTTCATATCTAAAGTCGTAAAGACTTCTGTCTGTTTCAACTATTTTTGATTTATCCGGCATCAGTTTTCACCAACCTTAATGTATTTGTCAAAACCTTCTTCATTTATCTCATCTATGAGTTTTCCGGTTCCTGTTTTTACAATTTTTCCTCCGACCAGAACATGGGTATAATCCACATTCAGAGCCTCGGTTATCTTCGTCGTGTGAGTTATAATGAGGAGCGCTTTATCTCCGTTCTTGACAAATTCGCTCACTCCTTCGGAAACAGTTCTAACTGCATCAACATCAAGACCCGAGTCAGTCTCGTCCAGAATGGCTAGTTCAGGATTCAGCATAAGCATCTGAAGAATTTCAGCTTTCTTCTTTTCACCACCCGAAAAACCAACGTTGAGGTCTCTTTGAGCATATGAATGATCCATCTTCAGTATATCCATATATGCGGAAAGATTCTTATTGAATTCACCGATTTTGATTGGCTTGCCTGTCATCTCGTGCATTGAATTGCGTATGAAGGCAGACAACGTAATACCAGGTACTTCTATCGGGTCCTGGAACGTCATGAATAATCCGAGTTTGGCTCTTTTATCTGCAGAAAGCTTGGTAATATCCGTGTCCTTATATATGATGTGTCCCTTTTCGACTTTGTATTCCGGACTGCCCATTATGGTGTGGCCTAAGGTGGACTTTCCTGCTCCGTTAGGTCCCATTATTACATGGATTTCTCCGGCTTTGATTTTGAGGTTAAGACCATTTAATATTGTTTTTTCGCCTGCTCCTGCAGTTACTCTTCTGACATCAAGAAGCATTGTACCTTTTTCTGCCATATATATCTTCCTTTCGGCTGAAAATCTTCGTTAAAAAAGACATTCCAAAAAGGAATGCCTTTTCTTGCCTATAATCATACCATTTTAGTATGTTTATGTCAATACTACCAAATAGATATTGTGATATGTATGTTTTTCCTTAGTATACTGACAGGATTAGTCGTTTCTTTCAAACATTTCCTTGCTGTCGATATCAACATCATCTTCGGCAGTTGACTGACTCAGACTTTCATCTGTTCCTTCACCTGATTCAAGCAGACAACTTTCGGTTTTGCACTCATATATCATATATGTGCCTGCAAGACCGGAAATCAGTCCCAATGTTGCTGAAATAGCTGCAAGAACGTTTCTTTTCTTAATTAAAAACACAAAAAATGAAGCAAGTGCCGCAAATGCCTGAATCAACAGTGCAAGTCCTATATAGAATTTTGTCTTTTTCATGTCCTTACCCTCCGTTATGAGATATATTTCAAGTATGCATTTATGAATCCGTCTATATCTCCGTCCATAACTGCGGTTATATCTCCGTCTTCATATCCTGTTCTGGCATCTTTGGCCAGTGTATATGGCATAAATACGTAGGATCTGATCTGCGATCCCCACTCAATATTTGTTTTTTCACCCCTTATGCCTTCGAGTTTTGCCATATCCTCTTCACGCTTCTTTTCAGCCAGTTTGGATCTGAGCATCTTCATTGCTGTCTCTTTATTCTGGAGCTGACTGCGTTCGGTTTGACAACCTACTACGATTCCTGTGGGTTTATGTACGATTCTTATTGCTGAATCTGTTTTATTGATGTGCTGTCCGCCTGCACCGCTTGATCTGTGCGCTGTAACTTCAATATCTTCTTCTTTGATTTCTATGCTCTTGTCATCGTCAATCTCAGGGGTCACTTCAACTGACGCAAATGAAGTATGTCTTCTGCCTGATGCATCAAAAGGAGATATTCTAACAAGTCTGTGTACACCGTTTTCACTCTTAAGGTATCCATAAGCATTTAATCCAGATACCGTGAAAGTAGCACTTTTAATTCCTGCTTCGTCGCCGTCAAGCCAGTCGACAAGAGTGGTTTTGTATCCGTGTCTTTCAGCCCATCTCATGTACATTCTGTAAAGCATTTCTGCCCAGTCCTGAGCTTCTGTGCCTCCTGCACCCGGATGGATGGAAATAATGACATCGTTTTTATCATAAGGACCTGAAAGCAATGCTTCTATACGCATGTTCTCAATTGTTTTTTCGATGTCTTTGACGTCTGCTTGAATTTCTTCAAGATCTCCGTCGTCATCCGCTTCAATTCCCATCTCGCAGAGTGCTATATCGTCTTCTACCCTGCTTCTGAGTTTTTCAATGAATTCTACTTTGTCCTTTGCTCTTTTAAGATCCTGAAGAACAACTGAAGATTTTTCCGGATCGCTCCAGAAATTCGGACCTGTTGTCTTCTCTTCGAGAACAGGGATGGACTCTTTGAGTTTTTCTATTTTCAAAGCCGATGCCAACTCATCTACATCAGCCAGCATAGCATTTAGTTTGAGTCTAGCCTCATCTAATTGAATAACCATAATAACCTCTTCTTTACTTGTTTTTTCTGAGCATTTCTACTTCCGAGGGCTTAAGATATCTCCACGAACCGCTTTTTAAGTCGCCCAGTTGCAGTCCGTCTTCGGATATTCTTTTCAAAGATTTAATCTTCAGCCCGACTATCTCGCAAATATTGCGGATTTCTCTGTTTCTTCCTTCGTGTATGGTTATTTGAAGTGTGGTTGATTTTTCATCGGAGGAGAGTTTCTTGACCTCTGCTGGCATTGTAGTATAGCCGTCCATTACGAATGGCTTTTTCATTGCCTCGATTATCTCATTTCTGACCATCCCGGATACTGTCAGTTCATATACTTTTTCCTTGTTGTACCTGGGGTGCATTATCTTATTGGCCAAATCTCCGTCATTTGTGAACAGAAGCAGACCTTCCGACATTATATCCAGTCTTCCGATTGGATATACCCTGTCATTCAGTCCTGTCAAAAGTTCAGTGACACAATTTCTGTTTTTTTCATCTTTCAATGTTGTCACATAACCGACGGGCTTATTCATCATGATATATATCTTCTTGCCGCCTGATACTACTCTTTTTCCATCGTAGTATACTTCGTCTGTTTCCGGGTCAATCTTTTCTCCGAGTTGAGCCACATGTCCGTTTACCATCACTTTTCCGCTTTTAATGGCTTCATCGGAAGCCCGACGTGACAGTACTCCGCACTCTGAAAGGTATTTTGATATCCTTAAAGGTTCACTCATGCTTTGTTTCTTCTTTGGCTGCTTCGTCTTCAGATTCTTTCTTTTTCTTTGAAACTGCTTCCTTAATCTTGCCGACAATATCACCTATCTGCTCTCCGAGCTGATCAAGTGTTATCGAGTTGTTATCGTTGGATGTGCTGATGTATTTAACATTGCCATCCGCAGAGATAACGAGAAATCCGACGGGAATTGAATTCATTCCGATTCCGCCGCCGTTTCCGGCATTATTCTTTTCTGAATTCTTTGCAGCAAACTGTGTTCCACCGCCTATAAATCCGATGGATACCTTTGAAACCGGTATAATCACGACTCCGTTTTTGGTCTCAATCGGAGCTCCGGTAATTACTTTGGAATCTGCTTTTCCGGTAATGCTGTTGACAGCTTCTTCAAAAATCTTTTCAAAACTATTTTCCACGGTTCTTCTCTCCTTTGTTTTCTTTCAAATACTTTGTTGCCACAGGCATAAGAACAATAATTGCTCCCATTGCGTTCATGCTCGCTTTTAGCAAAAACTTTGCTTTTGCTTTTTCCTCAAGAAAATCTGCGTGCACTCCTTTGCACTTGTTCGATACTGCAAACCATTTGCACCCCTCAAGAACCGCAAATAAGTTTCCAAATACAAGCTGCAGACCTCCGTAAAGCATCGCTATGACAGAAGCGTCAAATCCTGCGACCAATATATCATATTCTTCTACTTTTAGTTTAATGTGGTTTCCGAGTTTTTTCAATACTTCGGATGCCACTTCACGAATGTCTGAAATAAAGTCTATAAGTTCTGACAGGGACTTGGATTCCTGTTCGGACTCTTCTTTCTTTTCCTCAGTTTTTTTCTTTACTGCTTTTTTGTCTTTTTTCTTGTCGCCTTTCTTCTTTTCCGGATAGAGCACTTTTTTCACAAAAAGACATTTAAGCGTTACCTTTATATCCGTGTTTGCAACGTCCAATATAACGTTTACCGGTATCATTGCCAGAATGACGAGCAAAAGTACTAACGCTCCGACAACAATTCCGAATATTCCCCAGCCCCCCATGGCTACATTTCTTCTGACCTGTCAGCGAGAGGTGGTAGTTCATCAAGCGAAGACAATCCGAAAACTCTCAAAAATGCTTCGGTTGTTCCGTAAAGGTGAGGTCTTCCGGGCACGTCGAGTCTGCCGACTTCCTTTATGAGACCTCTGTCCAGCAAAATGCCTATGGCATAAGTGCTGTCTACACCCCTTACCTGTTCCACATACATTCTGGTGACAGGCTGGTTATATGCTATTATAGCGATGGTTTCGAGCGAAGATCTGGATAGATTGCCTCCTGACTTGACGCCCAAAACTTCTCTTACATAATCTGAGAAAACTTCGTTTGTGACAAGCTGACAAGCCTTTCCGAGAATCAGAAGCTGAATGCCTCGAGCCAGTTCGGTTCTGTTGTATTCTTCGGCATACTCTCTAACAACTCTTTCAATGTCTGCAGTGTCAGTGTGCATTACTTCTGCCAGCTTTTCAAATGTTACTGGGTAGCCTGCTGCAAACAATACCGCTTCAATTATTCTCTTTTTTTCGAAATCGCTCAATACAATTTCTTCATCCATTGGTTGTTTCCTCTTTCGTGTCTCTAGTATGTTCGGTATTGAGTCTCAGTATGACATTTGAATCCGTTTTATCAAAATCATCCGGTCTTTCTATTGTGACTCTTCCGACTCTCAGAAGTTCGAGCAGTGCGTAGAAAATGGATATAATATCCGTTCTGTCTTCAGCACCTTCAAACAGTTCATCAAAATGGACCGCTTTTCTCTTTACCATTTTTTTGAGAATGGACACGGCACTTCCTTCTACGGTTCTGCGCTTCCTCTTTACAATCGGAATGTCCGGAATCTTCATCATTTCCTTGCGCTTTATTTCTTCAGCTGCTCTGGCAAAAACACTCGCCAGGGCTCTTGTAAGCATGGAGAGATCTATTCTTGTGTCCTCATCGATTACGGGTTTCAGTTCAACCGAGTCTTTTTCAAAACGGCCCGCGTATTCGCTTTCCCTCTCAGACAGAGTTTTTGCCGCCTCTTTTGCTGTTTTGTATTCCATGAGCTGGCGGACGAGTTCTTCTCTCGGATCCTCTTCTTCCTGGACAGGCAAAAGCATCTTGCTTTTAATGTACATGAGTTCAGCGGCCATTGTTATAAACTCGCCTGCATAATCCATGTCAACTATTTTTGCAGCTTCAACATAAGCCATATACTGATCGAATATCTCGGCGATTTTTATGTCCTTTATCTCCATCTTGTTTTTCATTACGATGGATAATATCAGGTCCAAAGGACCTTCGTATTTTTCAAGTTTGTATGTAATTTCCGTCATATCAGCCGAGCCCCGGGATTAATCCCCACAATTTCGTGAAGACCCATAATATTCCATTTGACATGAAGTTCAACGGAATGGTCAGAAAATCGAAATACAGCAGCACCATAAGTGCAATCATCATGAATCTCTCGTACTTGATTACGAAATAATATGCTTTCTGAGGCAAAAATACCAAAAGGATTCTTGAACCGTCAAGAGGCGGTACTGGAATCAGGTTAAACACACCGAACATTATGTTTATTTGGACAAACACTGAGAAGAAGGTGTAGACAGCACTTGCCAGATTGAACCAGAAATCGGTGTCCGTAAAAGTCAAATTTCCGAGAAGTAACATTATCGGCGTAGCCAAAAATGCCATCAGAAAATTGGAAAACGGTCCTGCAAGTGCAGTCAGAGTTATTCCCAGTCTCATGTTCTTGTAGTATCCCGAGTTGATTGGTACAGGTTTAGCCCATCCGAATCCGAAACACAGCATGCATATGGTTCCAATCGGATCCAGGTGCTTTAAGGGATTCAAAGTGAGTCTTCCGTAGTTCATCGCTGTCGGATCGCCAAGTTTGTATGACACAAAACCATGCATATACTCGTGTACTGTCAAAGATACCAAAACTACCGGAATGACAATAACAAGTATTAACAAAAATTCCGAAACAGTGATTGTTCCGTTTATCATTTGAAATAAGTATCTAACCAGCATTTTTGTTCTCCGAAATGTGTGAAATAACCAGTGAAAAAACCTCTTCTTTCCCTTCTCCTTTAAGTGCGGAGAACGGAATCACTTTAACTGTGTTTTCGCCCTTTTCATTGCACAGCAAAGGGTGAGTTTCAAGCGCTTTGAGATTCTTTTCTCTTTCTGTTTTGTTTAGTTTGTCCGCCTTTGTCGCAACCACGGCATAAGGAATTCCTGATGCTGAAAGCCAGTCAAGCATCATGCAGTCATCACCTGTCGGTCCGACTTTTAAATCTATTAGCTGAAGCACAAAAGAAGGCGAGCCGTATTTGTTCAGATATGAGTCTGTAAGTGATCCAAACTGTTTTTTCTGATCTCCGCTTCTCTTTGCATATCCGTACCCCGGAAGGTCGACGAAATAGAATTTATTGTCTACCGAGTAGAAGTTCACCATGACAGTCTTACCGGGAGCAGAACTTGTTCTTGCAAGTTTTCCGTTGGAAAGTACTGAATTAATAAGTGAACTTTTTCCAACATTTGATCTTCCGGACAAAACTATTTGCGGTTTTCCGTCATTTATGAATGCGGCAGGTGTGGCTGCCGATATCACAAATTTTGAGTTTTGTCTGTTAATCTTCATATTGGTCCCCTATTTTTTAATTGACTATTTTTGCTCTGTTTCCGGTCTTTTTTGTCGGAATGGATATGACGTTTGAACTGCTTTCGGATTTTTCCTTTGCCTTTTCAAACGGATCTGATGTCAAAGCTATTTTCAAAGCATCTTCCACTTTTGAAACATACTCTATTTCAACGTTTTCTTTGACTTCATCCATTATGTCTTTTTCATCTATTTTGTTGTCAGACGGGATAATTATTATCTTGGCTCCGGCCAGATATGCGGCCATCGTCTTTTCTCTCAGTCCGCCTATAGGCAGCACTCTGCCCCTCAATGTTATCTCACCGGTAACTGCGACATCTCTTCTGACAGGTATTCCGGTAAGTTCACTTGTAATGGCAATTGCGGTTGCAACACCTGCTGAAGGGCCGTCCTTGGGTACAGCGCCTTCCGGGAAGTTGATGTGAATATCTTTTGACTTGAAAACTTCGGGATCAATTCCGAGTTCATCGGATTTTGATTTTACATAACTCAAAGCATTGTGAGATGCTTCTTTCATTACTTCTCCGAGTGAGCCTGTCAATTCAATTCTGCCTGTTCCGTCATATGAAAGAACTTCTATATGCATTATCTCTCCGCCGATTTCGGTATATGCCATTCCGCATATTGTTCCGATTTCATCGTCATCAAGAATCTTGTCTTTTATGAGCTTGCTCTCATCAGCGTACTCTGCAAGATTGTCCGTTGTGATTCTTACTGCATTTGTCTCGTTGCATGAAATCTGCTTTGCCGCTCTTCTGCAGCATTTTGCTATATATCTCTCAAGGTTTCTGACACCGGCTTCCTTGACATATGTGTCAATCAGCATAAGGACAGCATCATCTGTCATCTTGAATGTTTTCGATGTAAGACCATGAATCTTGCTCTGTTTCGGTATGAGGTGATTCTTTGCTATTCCCAGTTTTTCGGATCTTGTGTAGATCTTCATGCTGATGATTTCCATTCTGTCGAGCAGCGGGTCGGGAATTGAATCCAAAGTGTTTGCCGTTGTGATGAACAGACAGTCAGAAAGATCAATCGGAACTTCGATGTAATGGTCTCTGAAAGATTTATTCTGTTCGGTATCCAGTACTTCGAGAAGTGCTGATGCAGGGTCTCCGTGTGCATCGCGCGTGAGTTTATCAACTTCATCCATAAGGATGACAGGATTCTGTGTACCTGCAGTTATAACAGCGTTGACTATTCTTCCCGGCATTGAACCTATGTATGTCTTTCTGTGTCCTCTTATATCTGCCTCGTCCCTGATTCCGCCGAGAGATATTCTCACGAATTTTCTGTTGAGAGCTCTGGCTATGGAAGAAGCCACGGATGTCTTTCCTGTTCCGGGTGCACCGACAAGACATATAATCTGGTTTTTCAAACTCGGATTGAGTTTGAGCGCGGCTATATATTCAACAATTCTGTCTTTGACTTCCTTAAGTCCGTCATGGTCCTTGTCCAGTATCTTCTGTACAGTCGGGATATCCATGCGGTCTTTTGTTCTGATTCCGAAAGGAATTGAGAGAACGGTGTCGAGATATGTGGATATGACAGAAGCCTCGGCTGAACCATACGGCACTTTCCCGAGTTTCTTCACTTCTTTTCTCAATTTGTCCTTAACTTCTTCAGTTGTCTTGAGAGCAGCAATTTTCTTTTCGTATTCACCGGCTTCGGTTCCGTTTTCTCCACCTTCGCCAAGTTCATCTGAAATCGCCTTCATCTGCTCACGCAAATAGTACTCTCTCTGACTTCTGTCAATCTTGCTTCTGACTTTTTTCTGAATTCTCTCCTCTGTTTCAATCAGCTCTTTTTCCTTTTCAAGGATAATCATGAGCTTTTCTGCTCTGCGCATAGGATTGAATTCTTCGAGAAGCGACTGTTTGTCTTCAACGGACGCAACAATGTTGGAACCCACAAGATCGCACAGTGTAGATAAGTCGTCTATGCTGTTTATGAGGTTCTTGATATTGCTTGAAAACTTCGGAATCATGGAAATGAAATCAATGATAGATGTGCGCAGATCCTTGAGCAATGCTTCAGCCTTGACACTCTTGTCATCAATGTATATTTCCTTTTCGAAAACATCGACTTCGATATATTTGCTGTTGTCGATGAATTCCTTTATTTCCGCTCTGTAAATCGGTTCCGTTATAATTCTGTAACTTCCGCCGTTTTCACGTATTTTCTGCGTGATTTTGGCAGTTGTTCCTATTCTGTACAGATCATCCGGACCCGGATTGTCGACGCTTTGTTCTTTCTGACAAACCATCATAATTATGCCGTCGTTTGCCATGGCAGCATCTACTGCTTTTCTTGACATAGCTCTGCCGACATCAATATTTATCGGAATTCTCGGAAAAGGAACCGAGCCCCTGATTGCCAGGCACGGCAGCACCTTTTCACTTATGTGTTCTCTTGTTACCATATATGTTTTCTCCAGTCGGGATTATGTTCTTTCGATTAGTGTTACGTATTATATCATATAACGCGCGTTATTTCCAACAAAAAATTACTTTTGTACGTAATTGTAACTGTCTCCAATCATTTTTTGGATTGTCTTATCACTCACTGTACCATCCAAGACGACAGTAATCCATGTTTTTTTATTCATGTGATACGCGGGATAAAAGCCCTTGTTCTTAAGGGCATTCGCAACATCATTTACCGCAATCTTGATGTTCATGAACTCCATTTCTTCTTTTGATTTGGAATCAGGTTCCAGTTTGCTTCTCTTCAGATTTCCAATAAGAGCAAACCATTTCTGACTGTCTTTTCTTCTGTAAACAGCAAAGGATGGTGTTGACTCCCACAAAAACTCGGGATTCACACCAAAGCAACTGCATATGTACTCATTTATCCTTCTGGTTTGACTGTAAACAAAATATCTGTTTTTGCAGCATTGCCCCCTTATTCCAAGGAGAATATCCGTAAACTTCTGCCGTATTTCAGCACTGTATCCCGTAGAACCCTCAAGGCGGAAATTTGTATATTCTCCTCCCATATCCAGGTCTTCTATTCTGCCCCTGAATCTTCCGTCATATTCAATTACAACTTCAAAGTTGTCGTCAGGCAGTTTCTTTCTGTAGACGGCCCTTCCGTTCTCTATTACAAATCCATATTCTGACAGCGCTTTTTCATCCGTCTCATATTTGGAAAACAGTTCCTGTTCTATGTTCATACAGCACCTCATCATCAGGGTAAAAAAACAGGACTACTATCTGCGAAGACAATAGTCCTGCTATGGCGGAGAAGAAGAGATTCGAACTCTTGAACCGCTTCTGACGGTTACACGATTTCCAGTCGTGCGCCCTCGACCAACTAGGCGACTTCTCCAATTTGGCCGTGGTAATGGTAACACATTACACTCTATTAGTCAATAGAATATTTAATTGGCTCACTCAAACAATATTTAATTGGCTCACTCAAACAAATGTTCAGGCCCCGTATCCGGGGCCCGGTTTGTCATTGTTTTTATGGAATGCTGGGAGCATCGATGTTGTCCCAGAGTGCTTCTCCGCAGACATCTATTATGAAGTAACCTCTCAGTCTGTCCTTGTTATATGTGTTCTCAATATCTTTTTCCGTATAATTTGTTCCGCTTGAGTAGTTCATTGCGATTGTCTGATTTGTCAAATCACGCTTGTAATCATCGTCGGTATAGCTCAGACCGAGTTTCTGCAGTACTGCATATCCTGTCAGAATTCTTTTTACTTCTGCTTTTGCTTGCTGGTCTATATACGAATCAAGGTCTGTTGTCCCGTACATGCTTACAATTATCTCGTTTCTTGAGTAAGACATACCATACGATTTGTAATACTCTTCAACGTACTGAATGTTTGCTTCAATTGTTTCTCTGCAGATCTTGTTGTACTGGGTCAGCATTTTTTCCGGATATTTCTTAATCGTGGAATTGTCTGTCACATAAGTCATTATTTCAAACCTTGTGTAATTCTTGACCCTGAGTGAATTCTTAAGGTCATACAGGCTGTCAAAAACAGTATTGTCTTTGACCGTTTTATCTGCATCGTAAATGGCTTTGATTTTGACATTGAATTCTGCATCTTTTCCGGCAACTTCTTCGTTACTGTATGAAGATGGAATTGTAAGACCGATTACAAATTCATCTCCGACTTTGTGTCCCAAAAGACCGTTTTCAAACCTGTTGAAGAGGTAACCGTTTCCTACCTGAAGGCCGTAATTGTCATCGCTTCCGCCATCAAATGTTTTCCCGGATACGCTTCCTTCAAAGGAAATTATTACCCAGTCTCCGATTTCTACAACATCTTTATTAGATTGATAGTTCTGGAAAAACGACTCAATCGAGGAATAAATTGTGCCGTCATTGTAGTCATATGATCCCGAACTGGATATATACTCACCTGTCGGGTAAACCTTTGTAACCAAAACAGTAAATCTTACCTTGTTACCGGCAAGTTCCACTTTATCGTAATCTTCGTCATATTCAGCTGTGAAAGAGAAAGATTTTCCGAGAGTGAGGCTTCTGTGCTCCTGAGATACAACGTTTGCATTTTCCACTTTCCATCTCAACCCGAAATCAAAGAGGTAGTTTGTTTTGCTCTCCCCCACTCTGTATCCGGAATACATTGTGTCATCCGTGTCATAGCACATGTTTTCTACTCTTGTATAAGTCGGATTATCTTCGCTGCCGCCTACCAATTCGGTCGTTATGTAAAAATCGACAACATCTCCTATACTCAATTGAATTGAACTGGTTGTCAATGCATTATCAGTTCGGTAATCGTTGTACAATTTCTCTGCAAGTTCGTAATTGATTTTGTCCAAATCATATAGGTTGACATATTCGGTCATGTCTTCTTTTGCAGGGTTATATGAACAACCTGCGAGAAGAGACAACGTAATAAGTGCACCGAGAACCAGTGCCAAAATTTTGATTTTTCTCATAAAATGAAAGCTAACCTCTCCTATTTTTCGTATATGTTGTACTTTTCAAGACTGTTCCTTATGTGGTCCAGTGATTTATTCAGTCTGTCTGTGTTGATGCTGCCGTCTTCTTTGAGAGCGGGAGATTCAAGAGCGACCGCGCCTCTGTATCTTGGCATGTTTGAAAATAGGTGATCAAAATCTATTGCTCCTTCATCGTAGTGAAGAATCGGTCTTATGAACCCTATTTCGTTCCTTTTTCCGTTATATGAGCTGACGTGGACATGTGCCACATTATCCCACAGACCGCTGTTGTATATATCGATGTACTGATCGTGATACGCTGCAAATCTTGTGTCAAAAGTGAACCTTATTTCCGGGTATTCTTCGTGCAGCTCTTTCCATACTGAAAGCGGGTCCGAAAACACACATGGTATGTTCTCGATTGTTAAGTTCACGCCTAGCTCGTCAGATATTTTATACATTTGACTAAGATATCTTTTTGTGCGCGGTATCTGACCGTCGGATTTGGGTCCGCCCCAAAGGTGGAGCACTGCCGTTTTGGCTCCTGCAATTTTCGCAGCAACCATGTTCTTTTCAAACATTATTAAAGCATCTTTGTCGTCTTTGTCCGTGCCCTCCGAGAACAATACTCCTATTGTCTTGTCGAGATGAGCAGAATAAACATTGACACCGCTGCTTTTTACTTCCTTGACAATCTCTTCAAGTCTGTCATTCCAGACCATCATGAACAAAAGTTCAATTCCGTCGCATCTCAGCTTATCGGTTATCTCCGGAATAATTGTATAGTCGGCATTGTTGGCTCGCCCTATAAACGTTCCCGTGGACGCCAGCACAATATTTCTGTCAGCCAAAACACTCTTCTCCGTTTCAACAAAAAATTAATGACGATGATTGAACAAAACCATCGTCAAAAGCGCACAAAACAATTGCATGCGGTTCGTAAACAGCACGCCGAAATGGATGAGTTTTCGTTAATTCTCAGATTCCAAGATATCCGCGAATCATCGCATTCAGCAGTTCATTTCTGTCAATTTTGCGAATCAAAGCGCGGGCGTTTTTGTGGTTTGTAATGTATGTAGGATCTTCGGAAAGAATGTATCCTGCCAACTGGTTGATCGGGTTATATCCTTTTTCAAGAAGTGCATCGTAAACCTGACGCAGAATATTCCTTGTTTCTGCCTCGTTTTCGGAACTGATTGAAAATGTTATTGTTTGATTGTAATCTGAACCGTTTTCCATATCCAAATAATCCTTTCAAAGGTTATGGATATTTTACACCATTTTCTTTGTGTTTTCAATAGAAAAGGTTAAACTACTTCCTGTTTTTAAGATAAGCGTTCTTTTCCCTTGATAGAATTATTTCTTTGCTGTAAAATATTGGTATCACAACGCACGGAGATGACATATGGAGATTAAGCGCAGAGAAATGACCGATGAAATGATTGCCGCAAAGGAATCAGAACTGATTGACCAAATAAAAGAACTACTGGAAGAAAACAGAGAAAGATTCATAGCCATCGGTTATGAGCTTGTTCTGCAACCCCAGAGAAAGACTGATGATGAGTACTCTTTCCATGTACTCGATCTTGATACACCCAGAAAGTATGAAATAGGCTATTCAAGTCAGGCCCGCATTTCGGTGAGAAAACCGAAAGATGCTCCTCTTGCAGAGGACAATTCCATCGAGGAAGAAGTTCTTGAGGATGCAGAAAGACTGGGAATAGACGGAGATGACTCAGGCGAAGCTGTAGAAGAAGAAAACAATGAGGAAACATCTTTCACTGACGAGGAAACAGAACAAATGGAAAATGACAGAGTGCTTGAAGAATCCGAAGATGAACTCAAAAGAACCGCTGCATTCACCATTGTCATGCTGGCAAGGGTATACAAGACATTCTTCAGAGAGATGGTAAGCATTCCTGATAATCTTGACTCTGTAAAAGAGGACCTTGACGAGTTTTACGAAAAACTTCAGGAAGAAAAACAGAAAGAACTCAGCGAAGTGGCAAAAAACACCGAATCAGACGAAATCTAATCATAAGGAACAGCATTTAATGATAAAAAACAATTTGTCGGACACAGATCTCAAGACATCCGACTTCTACTTTGATCTGCCTAAAGAACTAATTGCTCAGCACCCAGTCGAGCCGAGAGATGCGGCAAGACTCCTTGTCGCGAACAAGGCAACTGGTGCAATAGAGCACAGGATATTCAGAGATATAACCGAATACTTCAGACCGGGCGATGTGCTTGTTATAAATGACTCAAAAGTTATTCCGGCCAGAATTTACGGAAGAAAGAAAGGCGAAGGCTCGGCAGCTGTCGAATTCCTTCTGCTGAGACAGAAATCTCTGGACAGATGGGAAGTTCTGGTAAAACCGGGAAAGCGTTTGAAGCCCGGTGCCAAAGTCATATTCGGCGACGGCCTTCTGACCGCCTCGATTGATGAGATAGTGGAGGACGGAAACAGGATAGTTACTTTCAAATATGACAAATTCAAAGGCAATCTTTTTTCAATTCTTGATGAAATAGGACATATGCCCCTCCCTCCCTACATTACGGAGGAGATAAGGGACAACAGTGAATACCAGACTGTATATGCAAACGAAGAGGGATCTTCAGCTGCACCGACTGCAGGCCTGCACTTCACGGAAGAACTTCTCGACAAAGTGAGAGCAATGGGAGTGAAAATTGCTCCAGTTATGCTCCATGTAGGACTTGGAACATTCAGGCCGGTCAAAGCAGAGAATATTCGCGATCACATCATGCACAGCGAGTTCTTTTCTGTCTCTGAAGAAAGTGCAAACACTATAAACGAAGCGAGAAAAAACGGCGGCAGAATAATATGTTGCGGAACCACTTCATGCAGAACCCTTGAGAGTTGTTCTGACGAAAACGGAATTGTTCATGCAATGTGCGATGACACGGGAATATTCATTTATCCGGGATATAAGTTCAAAGCAACGGACATGCTCATTACCAATTTTCACTTGCCAGAGAGCACTCTTATAATGCTTGTTTCAGCATTTGAAGGGACCGATTTTATAATGAATATATACAAAACCGCAGTCGATGAAAAGTACAGATTCTTTTCATTCGGCGATGCGATGCTCTTATTCTGAATATGGAAAACAAAAAGATAATATCGGTCGTAGGACCGACAGCATCCGGAAAAAGCTCTCTTGCAATGAAACTGTGTTCTCATTTCGGCAGAGATCTTGTTTCAACTGACTCTATGCAGATTTACATAGGCATGGATATCGGAACAGCCAAGCCTTCCAAGGAAGATCAGAAACTCGTTAAACACCACCTGATAGACATAGTCAGCCCGGATATCAACTATTCAGTTGCGGACTATTCTTCTGCAGGCAAAGCGTGCATAAACAAACTGAGTAGTGAAGGCAGAGGTGTAGTTCTCTGCGGTGGAACCGGACTATACGAGCAATCAATACTGGGAAAGATAAACTACTCTGAAGAAATATCGGACTTGTCGTATCGTGCAGAGCTGGAAGGCCTTGCACTCAAAGAAGGCCCGGAATACATTCACAAAATGCTTGAGGGAATAGATCCCGAATCTGCAAAAAAGATACATGCCAACAACACCAAAAGAGTGATTAGAGCTCTTGAAATATACAAAACAACAGGCGTGACGAAAACCGAGCACGACAGGCTTAATCAGACTGAGCCGGAATATGAATACATAAGAATCGGTATCGATTACCTGGACAGGCAAAACCTTGTCAAAAACATTGACAAAAGGGTTGAAGCCATGTTTGAAAAAGGCCTCATTGACGAAGTCTCTTCCCTTCTCAGAAAGGGGTACCTGGCTCCTGACACGACAGCGGGGCAAGCCATAGGATACAAGGAAACCATCGAATACATCAATGGTATTCTGAGCCTCGAAGAAGCCAAAGAAAAAATCAAAATATCCACAAGACAATATGCAAAAAGACAATTGACGTGGTTCAGAAAATATGACGATGTTAACTGGCTTTTTGCTGACAAAGAACCGAACGGGGATTTATTTACACAAGCATTGGAATTAATCGAAAAGGATTCGTAACATGTTGAAAAACAAACCCGCACTCAGACTGGCAATAATCATCGCCGTAGCCTTGATTGCCATAGTGTATATCTCATATCACATATTCAATGCCGTGAAACCGGCATTGACACTGAATGCTGCAAGATATGAGACATTCACTAAGTCCGAGTCAATAAACGGATATATCTTTAAAGACGATGAGTTGATAGTAAGTCCGTATGCAGGTTATGTAGAATACCTTTTCAAAGATGGAGAAAGATTATCTGCAAAATCAGTAATAGCCAATGTGTATCCGAATGCTACAAGTCAGCAATATGAATTTCTGATGTATCTGAATGATGTCATAGACATACTCGAAACATGCAGAATCAATTCAAACGTGGCTTTGAGTGAGATAACTGACAAAATTTCCGTTCAGCAGAAACTGATCAACGAAAAATCATCGGAAGGTGATGCCGATTGGATAGTGAAAAATCAGGCTGAACTGGAAAGACTGCAAAGCATCAAATCCGTGATTTTGGACGGAAAAACGGACATGAGTTCCGAACTTGCCCTGTACAAAAATCAAAGAGAAATTCAGATTTCAACTATGGGTGCTTGCTATCCTATTACAACTGAAGAATCCGGATATTTTTTCAGGTATTTTGACGGATACGAAGGTCAGCTGACAACCGACAAATCAGGATCTTCGCCGAGCGCTTTCGAACAGTACGAATCATCAATTTCCAAATCTGTGTCAGTCAATGCCATTGGCTCAATTGTCAGAAACATATCCTGGTATTATGAATGCCTTGTCGACATAGACAAATCCGAAAAATACATCCAGGATTCATACTACAACATAACATTCGAAGGCAAAGACAAACCAATTCGCATGCACCTTTCCAAAAAGAGTGTCGACAGACAAAAAGGCAAGGCGGTTCTGACTTTTTCTTCAAGTGTCATTAATTCTGAGTTTGACATGAACAGAATGTGCGGAGCAAGTGTTGTCACAGAGAGTGCGACCGGACTGAAAATAAAGATAGAGGATGTTTACATAGTCGACGGAGTCAGTTGCGTATACATATTCAACGAAGGCGTAGCAAGCCTCAGAGAAATAAACATCATATTCGAAATGGGCGGATATTACTTGGTTGACAGAAATACAACCGGAAAGTACAAAATACTCAATCTCAATGACCTTGTAATAACCAACCAGAGCAATCTATACGACGGGAAGGTGGTCGGTTAATGTCAGATAATTTCGCTCTAATAGAAAAGAACATAGAGAATATTAAAAAGCAGCTGGCTTTATTCCCTGATGCCAAGCTAATGGCCGTAATCAAGAACAGGAGCAATGACGAAGTCATGTTTGCAAAAAGTTGCGGGATAGACTGTATGGGCGAAAACCATGCTCAGGAGTTTCTGTCACATCTTCCCTGCCTTGACGGAGTTAAAACAGACTTCATCGGGACACTTCAGTCCAACAAGGTCAAGTACCTGGTGGGAAAAATCAACATCATCGAATCTGTTAGTTCTGCCAGCGCTGTAAAAGAGATAGCAAGGCTGAGTCAAAAAAACAATGTTCAATCAAAAATTCTAATTGAGGTAAATACTGGAAAAGAAGAACAAAAAAGCGGTGTTTTACCGGAAAATCTGAGCGAGTTTCTCGGAATTGTTTCGGAAGAAAAAATGATAGATGTACTCGGACTGATGGCTGTGGCCCCGGTAACAGCCAACTCAGACGAGAAAAGAAAATATTTTGCCCTTCTGAGAAAGTTAAGGGACGAAAACATCAGCAGTTTCAGAGGATATGATGACCACCCGCTTCTCTCAATGGGTATGACAGACAGCTATATGGAAGCACTTGAAGAGGGTTCTGATATAATCCGCATCGGAACCGGTATTTTCGGACCGAGAAACTATGCAACCACACATGTGTAAAATCGGTGCAAAAATATGTTAATAAATTGTTATTTAGTAATTGCAAAATGCTTTTCGTCTATGTTATAATAACATCAGCACATTTGTATAATGTATTTCGTACTTGTTTGCAAATGAAACAAGTTGTTCAATAAAATTTTTGGAGGTAAAAGATGGGCTTATTTGACAAAATTAAAGGCATGGTCAATGGAGACGAAGAACCCGAGCAGGATTTGGAAGATGTAGAGAACGAGTATGATGAGGAAACTTCTCCTGATCGTCCATCAAGAGGCATGAGCATCAACGCAGTTGCGCTTGAGCTCAAAGTTGTAAAACCAGACAGTTATCCTAAGGCAAGACAGATTGCAGATCATCTGTTGAATCACCGTACTGTCGTCCTTAACCTCGAAGCTACAAATAAGGAAACAGCCAGAAGAATTCTTGATTTCCTTACAGGTGTTACATATTCAATCAACGGAAGCCTGAAGTCAGTCGCTAACAATACATATGTCATCACACCTGACAACGTAAGTGTTTCGGGCGACCCTGCTTCGCAGAAAACAGTTGCGGCTCAGCCGGTTAGCGAAGATACTGCAGCAACCACTACAGTTGACACAGTGCCCCAGTCACCCGCCAGCTACAAGGGCGATACACTTTATTAATCAATAATTTTGAACAATTCATGACGGGGCGCAAGTCCCGTCAAATTTGTATACGGAAAGAGGCATCGCAATGGCTGTAACCAAACCGGACAAATTGCAAAAGGTTGAATTGAAAAAGGGACTTCGCGGATATGAAGTCAAAGAGACGGATGAATACATCTCATATTTGCTGAAAGAGTATGCGGAATTGTATGAGTCTTATGTCAAACTCTCAATTGAACTTGAAGAAGCAAAGAAGAGACTCGAAAACATAGACACGGAATCTGCGCTTGTTAAGCAGGAATTGAGCAACGCAAGAAAAGCAGCATCAAAGATTGTTTCCGATGCATACGAGAGAGCAGATGATATCTTAAGTTCAATCAAGAAAAACTGCGACCTTATTCTCAGCAGTTTCAGAGATAAAATAGAAGCTCAGAAGGTTGCTCTGGCAAAAATCCAGACCACCATTTTCCAGTTCAAGAACGAGCTTTTTGAAAAGTACAGACTCCACATTGAACTTATAGAAAAAATTGCACCTATTTACGAATACGAAGAGGACTTGTCTCCCGATCAGTATGTCGACAAAGTCATAGACAATCTCGAACGCGAAGTCGCATCGGATTTCGGAATGACCCTTGAAGATATAGCATCACCGACATCCCAACCAAAGCTCAAGAAGAATAATGCAAACGTAGATGAGGCTCTTTCAAACACAAATCTCTTCGGAAGAGAGAAATCGAGCAAGACTATTCCCTCTTCAACCGAGTCTCCTGATAGCATTGCTGATTTCAGTAAGCCTATTCCGGATGCTGTCAGAAGCGCCATAAGAGATGGAGAGAATCCTCTGACTCAGCAGACAGACAGCGATGTTGATTCTCTGATGAGAGACGCACGAGAAAGCAAGGCCAGAAGAACACGCGGCAAGGCATCGGAAGATGTGATTCAGACCTTGAACAGATACGAAGACAGCTCCACTCTTGGGTCATCTAACCCAGGTGATGATGTCCAGCTGAAACTTGACTTTGACCTCGGTTCGGGAGAAAAATTAACAGAATCAGAAACGGATTTTTAGTACATGTACACACTATTGGCAATTTCAATTCTTGTTGTGGTCTTTGACCAGTTGAGCAAGACAATTGTGGCAACAAATATGGCTGTAGGCGAAAGCATTGTCATCATAGATCACATTTTGTCGTTTACATTTGTCAAAAATGAAGGTGCAGCCTGGGGAATTTTGGCAGATCACAGATGGGTGTTTCTTGTTTTGACCGCCATAGCGATTATAGCAATACCCATAATCACATACAAATGCAGAGAGTTCGGATATTTCTTCGGTGTATCAATGGCGTTAATATGGGGCGGAGCAATCGGTAACATGATTGACAGACTGTTTTCCGGAAAAGTCGTAGACTTTATTGAGGTAACATTCATAGACTACCCTGTTTTCAATATTGCAGACAGCTGCGTTGTCGTCGGTGGAATTATGCTGTTCATTTATCTCGTGTTCATAAACAAGACACTGTTTAAATCGGACAGCAAGAAAAAGAAGACAGAAGCAGAACAGATTTCCGAAGAAACAGGCACAACCGAATCCAAGGAAAAGGAAACAACCGATGCAGACAAAAATGACTGAACTGATTACAGAAGAGAGCAAATTATCTGTCAGATTAGACATTTTTGTCTCTTCTTTTGCAGACATAACAAGATCGAGAGCCCAAAAGCTCATTGATGACGGAATGGTAACTGTCAACGGACAGGTAAAAGACAAAAATTACAAAACGAAAATAAACGATGTAATAGAAGTCACTCTTCCTGAGAACAAACCCTGCCAGGCTGAAGCAGAAGACATACCTCTGGATATAGTTTATGAAGACGATGATATTATTGTCGTCAATAAACCCAAGGGTATGGTTGTTCATCCTGCGGCAGGCCACACTGAAGGCACCCTTGTGTCCGCACTTCTCTACCATTGCAAAGATTCACTTTCAGGAATCGGCGGTGTTGTGAGACCCGGAATAGTACACAGAATCGACAAGGACACAAGCGGCCTCATAGTCGCAGCAAAGAATGACGAGGCGCATATCTCTCTTTCAAATCAATTGAAAAACCACGTCATGCACAGAGTGTATCACGCCATCGCAATTGGCAGAATAGAAGAAGAGATTACAATAGACAAGCCCATATACCGTTCACCAAAAGACAGAAAAAAGATGGCAATTGTCCCAGACGGAAAGCCCGCAGTAACTCACGTATATCCGCTGGAACTGTTTGATATTGGTGCAACATATGTCAAATGTGTCCTTGAAACAGGAAGAACTCACCAAATTAGGGTTCACCTGGCTTCAATAAACAGACCTATACTGGGGGACACGACGTACGGACAGGAAAAGTCAAAGATTGACAAGGCCTTTTCAGCTTACACGGAAGGACAATGCCTGCACGCAAAAGAACTCATTTTGGAGCACCCTAAAACCCATGAAATGATGCACTTCGAATGCATTCTTCCCGACTATTTTGTCAAAATCCTTGAAATAATGAGAGAGAAAAACAAGTGAAAAAATTCGAGAATGTAATTATCGCTTCAGACATTGACGGAACATACCTGTGGAAATTCAACTATGTAAGTCCGAGAAACCTTGAAGCTTTGGAATATTTTAAAGAAGAAGGCGGAAAATTCGTCTTCTCTTCAGGAAGAAACCAGTATGATCTCATGAAAATCATACCGGACATTGAACATGTCGTGAACGCTCCATGCGTTCTGTGTAACGGAAGTTTCCTGTACGATGTTCAAAATGGTGATATACTTGAACCTCGCTATATGGATCCCGATGAAGCCAAAAGAATTCTCGAATATGTCTGGAATGAAGTTGACCCTGATGCAGGCTGGAGAGCATCCGGAGTTGAAGGATACACCGCCATAGAATCAGACATAACAATAAGAGCAGATCTCAATTCTGCAGGTCATTCATCAAAGACAAAATTCTATACGCTGGACAATCTCGTTACAGATCACCTTTTCAAGGCGGTGTTCGTTCAGTCTGCCGACCGGATTAAGAATATATATGAACATGTAAAAGGCAAATTTCCAAAACTCACTTTTACAACATCATGCGACACACTCCTCGAAATGAATCCTGTTGGAATATCCAAAGCGACCGCTCTTGAAAGATTGAGAGAGCTTTGTAATGAAAAATACGGAGTCAAACATGTTCTGTGCTGTATGGGTGATTACTTCAACGATGAAGAAATGCTGAAAGCGGCAGATATTTCCGTCTGTCCGGAAAACGCTCATGAGAGAATAAAAAAGATATGCACAAAAACCGTCTGCCACTGCAAAGATGGTGCTTTGGCGGATTGCATAGATTTTCTGGGTAAAACATTGTAATTTTTTTGAGATTTTGAATAAATCTTAACGTCAAATGAAAGGAGAAAGGACATACTATGGCTAATTGCACCGAGTTATACAGAAGTTACCTCGCCGGTGACGATTCGGCTCTATGCGGCATTGTTGAAGAGCACAACTCAAAGATGACCATGTTCATATACTCCTATGTCAAAAACATCCAGGATGCCGAAGACATAGCCGCAGAAACCTTTCTCACTTTGATAATTAAAAAGCCACATTTTAAAGAGGACTCCTCTTTCAAAACATGGCTTTATCAGATAGCAAGAAACAAAGCTCTTGATTTTCTCAGATCTCAAAACAGACATCCAAGTGAAGACATTTCCGAACATGAAGATTTATCCGACAGTGAAACTCCTGAAGATGAATTCTTGATGACAGAGCGAGAAAGAATGCTTCATGATGCAATGAAAAAACTTCCGAAAGAATACAATGAAGTACTGCAGCTCATGTATTTTTCCGGATTGAATACCGAACAGATTGCAAGTGTTTTGAAGGTCAACAACAAAAAAGTCATCAATCTGACTTACAGAGCTAAACAGGCACTCAGAAAACAATTGGAACAGGAGGGGTTTGTGTATGAGGACCAGTAAAGAACAAACTGAATACATTCTCGCCAGACGAGACGAAAAACTCAGAGCAATCGCCCGCAGAAGAACTATTATTGTAAGGTGCTCAGTATCTGTTGCCGCATGTTTTGTTGTAGCAATCGGAGTAGCATTCTTTGCTATCGCTTTCAGGCCTGCAAATGGTGCCGCTCCCGCGAATCACATGGACAGTTACTCATATTTCAGGAACTATAAAGTCGTGGATGTTAATTATAGTGAGTACATGGCCAATGAAACAAAAGAGGCATATGTGGAAGGAACATCTGTCGACGAACTCAATTCAATTACCAATCACTATGAAGGTATGTCACCAACCGGGTTTAACGGATTTACGAATATAGCGGAAGAAAGCATAGAAAAAAGTGCAGTTGGAGAATTGCTCTCTTCAGAATTTGAATTAAACGATTCAGTGTACTCGATAAGCAGACTGCGCGATCTGCCCACAGACATCTCGCTTTATGTTGAAAACGACAGCATCTCAGGTTTATTGTATTGTGAAAACAATTTCATTGATTTCGATGAATTTAACCTTGTTTCAATGCTAAACACCACATCCGGTGATGAAAAAAGCACATCGGATATTGTGGTTAAACTTCGAGACTGCCTTGCTTCGGGAATAGGAGCAAAGCAAACTGCCGCTCAATATACAAAACAGATAACCGTTAATCTCTCAACCGAGAACAACCTTAAGTTACGAATAATTGTTTTGCTTTCACCTTCAGGTAATGTGATAATAAAACTGCTCCCCGCAGAAAACGATGTTGTTATCGCATACACAACTGCCACTGTTGACAGTGACAAAATGAAAGAACTGATCGATTTGTTGAATTAACTTAATACAAAATGCCGGGCGAGCCCGGCATTTTTTGTTGTTCGGTTATTATAGTAAGACTACCCCGGCATCTATGAATACCTTCTTGGTTTCTTCGTCCCAGATAGATGACTGAACTTCACCTATGTGAGCTTTTTTAAGAAGCAACATGCACAGTCTTGACTGACCGATTCCTCCGCCTATTGTCAGAGGAAGTTCGTTGTTCAAAAGCGCTTTGTGGAACGGGTATTTTCTTCTGTCATTTGCTCCGGCTTCGTTCAATTGACGATCCAGTGATTCTGCATCAACTCTAATACCCATTGAAGAAACTTCGTAGGCAATTTCCAGAACGTCATCATAGAACAGAATATCTCCATTCAGTGCCCAGTCATCATAGTCCGGTGCACGTCCGTCGTGTTTCTGTCCGGACTTGAGTTTTCCGCCTATCTGCATGATGAATGTTGTCGGGTGATCTTTCAGGAAAGCATCTTCTCTCTGCTTCGGTGTAAAGTCCGGATACATGTCTTCAAGTTCCTGTGACGTAATGAATGTTACATCCGTACTCTTGATTGCAGGAGTCAGCTTTGGGAAAATCTTGATGAGTTCGCTCTGAGTGTCATACATCGCTTTAACTATAGACCTGACTGTTTCTTTCAGGAAATCGAATGTTCTCTGCTCTCTTGTGATTACTTTTTCCCAGTCCCACTGGTCGACATAAACCGAGTGAAGGTTATCCAGGTCCTCATCTCTTCTTATAGCGTTCATGTCTGTGTAAAGTCCTTCTCCGGGCTTAAATCCGTATCTGTCAAGAGCCATTCTTTTCCATTTTGCCAGTGAATGGACAACCACAGCATCTGTTCCCGAGAACTTTATGTCAAAGCTGACCGGGCGTTCAACGCCGTTCAAGTCATCATTCAGACCTGTATTGGGGTCAACAATAAGTGGTGCTGATACACGCTTAAGATTCAATGCATCAGACAATTTCTGTTCAAAAATGGTGTGAATTGTTCCAATTGCTGTTTGAGTTTCATAGAGACCTAAAACTGATTTGTAGCCTTCCGGTATAAATGATTTCTTCATATCTAGTTGTCCTTTCTTAAAAAATGATATCGCGATTTTACCTCATTTTTGCCGTTTTTTCAATATCACTTTTGCAAAAAATGCTATTTTCTCCAGTCACTTGCTGCATTTTTGTGAAAAATCCATCATACCGCGGTGTTGTATAATTTAATGATTATATGATATAATTATCATTTGTCAAAAACATTTGTAAATATTGCCTACAAATCTCAGCAGAAAGGATCAACGGATATGAAGTTTTTCGCACCATTACTCATAGTTCTGGTTTTTTGTCTGATTGCATATCTTCTGATGATTCTTTCTATCAAGCTGAGCAACAGACTTGCATCAAAAAGGATAATAGGCAGAGGAATCAAAACCAAAGACGAAACAGTTGCATTGCTTTACGCAGAACTGACAGCGACTGAGTTTGTAGAGGACTTCAATTCTCCCGTGTATATAGACGGAATACGAAAGTATGCACACGCAGACACCATCCTGATCAGGAAAAACGGTATTTTCGTCATAAACATCTGCCCTTACAGAGGCAAAATTGACAACGAAGATGATTACGTGTGGAGACGAACTGCAAAGACCAGACATGGGCCTGTTGAAAAAACATTTCCAAGCCCCGTAGTTGAGACAAAACACGCAGTTGCGGTGGTCAGACATCTGCTTGAAAAGTCCGGAATAGATTCGAGCATGATTCACGGCATTGTCATCATATCAAGACTTGATGCCGACACCATGTACGAAGACGAAGGCGTTTATCGCACACAGGATGCAATCAAGTACATCAGAAATCTCAATTCCAAGTTCATTTTCGAGAGAAAAGAGTGCAAGGATATATCCGTGTATTTGAGTGAAAAATCAGAAGAAAGACCGGAAATCGAGGTACCAAACGGTGAAAAGAGAGGATGACAAATTTGTTTCTTCTTCCGTAATGGAAGGATATATATCCGTAAGATCGGTGATTGAAGGTCAATTCACCTGCGACAACGATCGAAAAATACTCAAGGTATATTTCGACACAGAGAGAAAAAGCGCCAGATACAAAGAACTCTCATATCTTAATTCGAAGAGCAAAGAACTCGGTTTTGAAATAATTGAAACAGACAAAGAATTTCTCGATTCAAAAACCCTGTCCTCTTCTCATGGAGGAATAATTGCAGAGTGCAGTGACAGGACAATTCCCACTCTCTCAGAAGCGTCAATAGCAGATAATGGTTTTTATGTGTACCTCGAAGGAATAGAAGATCCATACAATTTCGGGTACTGTATAAGAAGTATTTACTCTGCAGGTGCAGATGGTATCGTACTCAGCCCGAGAAACTGGATGACAGCTGCAGGAGTGGTCTGCAGAGCCTCTGCGGGTGCATCTGAACTTTCAAGAATGTATGTATGCGAACCCGAGAATGCAATTGCAATGTTCAAAAATAAAGGATATAAGTGCATTGCCTCAGACAAAACAAAAAATGCCGTGTCAGCTTATGATGCAGATCTGAAAAAACCCGTTTTGCTCGCCATCGGAGGCGAGAGACGTGGATTGTCTCAGAATGTACTCAACAACTGTGATCACACTGTTGTAATAGACTACGGAAGAAACTTCAAGGCTGCGCTTTCTGCAGCATCAGCCGCAACAATTCTGGCGTTTGAAATACGCAGACAGAACAGGTGAATTATGTCAGAAAAACAACAAGTCAATGAAAAGCTGACCTTAAGATCAAAGGACGGTTCCCTTTCATTCGGAACAGATGCATACCTGTTGAGCTGCTATATCCGAAAGAGTCCCAAATCCGCCGCTGCCGAATTTGGCTCCGGCAATGGAATTATCTCAATGCTCGTTTCTTCCAGAAAGACTCTCGGACATATAACAGGGTATGAGATACAAAAAGAACTGTGCGAAATTTCCGTGACCAACATAAAAGAAAACGGACTGAGCGAGCAGATAGACATTGTCAATTCGGATGTTTCAAAAGAATCTTTTGCAGAACAATATGACGTCGTCTTTGCAAATCCTCCGTACATGAAGACGGGTACGGGAAAGGAGAACGAAGATGAATCTGACAGGATATGCTGCCGCGAGGTGTTCGGCTCAATAGAATCTTTTTCAAAAGCTGCTTCAAAAGCCTTGAAATACGGAGGTTCGTTTTACACTGTTTACAGACCGGACAGAATTACAGAGCTTATAAATTCGCAAAAAATGTTCGGGCTGGAACCGAAAAGAATCACATTGGTTTACCCGACGGTCAATCACGTTCCGTGTCTTGTCTTGTGTGAATCGAAAAAGGGTGGTGGCGAAGGAGTGTTTATGACCAAACCGCTCATCTTCTATTCAAAGGAAAACTCATCTTCACCGAAAGACTACACGGATGACATGAATTACATATACGAAAACGGAGAATTTAATGACAAATTCATCAGACCTTAACGAAAAAAATGCAATAGTCAAAGGCATGCTCTATCTTGTGGCAACACCTATAGGCAACATGTCAGATATATCTTCCAGAGCCTTGAAGGTTCTTGAAAATGTCGATTTTATTGCTGCAGAAGACACCAGAAACACAGGGTTGTTGCTTTCAAGACTCGGACTGAAAAAACAACTGGTCAGTTACTACGAGCAGAACAAAAAAGAAAGCGGACCAAAGATAATAGAAAAACTGAAATCCGGTTTTTCATGTGCCCTGGTCACAGATGCTGGTATGCCAGGAATAAGCGATCCAGGAGCGGATCTTGTAAGGTTGTGCGAAACTCACAGCATCCCCGTGACATGTGTTCCAGGTGCCTGCGCGGCCGTGACTGCCCTTTCAATATCCGGACTCGATACCGGAAGATTTGTGTTTGAAGGATTTCTACCTGTAAAAACAAAAGAGAGAAATTCAGTCCTTGAAATGGATGCAAAGGAAAAAGGTTCCATTATTATATACGAAGCTCCTCACAGACTGAAAAAAACACTTGCGGATCTGCTCAACAAATTCGGAAACAGAAAAATCGCAATTTGCAGGGAACTCACTAAACTAAACGAGGAAGTAATACGCACTTCCCTGTCTGAAGCAGTTGAAATATACGAAATCACAGAACCGAAAGGCGAATTCGTTCTGGTTGTCGAAGGCAGTCAGGAAAAAGATTCCAATGATTGGTCAAACATGAGCATTCAGGAACATGTGGATTTCTACATGAATCTCGGAGATGACAAGATGAGTGCCATGAAAAAAGTTGCCAAAGACCGCGGAATCGGTAAGAGCGAAATCTATTCGGCAATGCTCAAAAACAATTGAAAAGATTTGTTTAAAAACATATAATACTTTGTGCGAAATTAATTTGGAGATGATTACTTATGGAAGAGAAAACATTTTACATTACAACAGCAATTCCATACGCATCCAGAAAGCCCCACATCGGAAACACATATGAGGCAATTCTGACAGATGCTATTGCAAGATACAAAAAGGCTCAGGGTTTTGACGTATTCTTCATGACTGGAACTGATGAACATGGTCAGAAAATTGAAGACTGTGCAAAAGAAGCAGGCGTTTCTCCGAAAGAATATGCCAACGGAGTTTCAGAAGAAATAAAGAGACTCTGGGATCTTCTCGGAGTTGAATATGACCACTTCATCAAGACAACAGATGACTACCACGAAGAAGCTGTCAAGGGTATCTTCCAGAAGCTTTATGATCAGGGAGACATTTACAAGAGTTCATACGAAGGCTGGTATTGCGTTCCTGATGAGTCATTTTATACAGACACACAGGCCAAGGACGGTGTCTGCCCTGACTGCGGACGTCCTCTCAAACGAGCTCACGAAGATGCATATTTCTTCAACATGAAGAAGTACAGTGAAAGACTGATTCAATACATTGAAGACCATCCGGATTTCATCGTTCCAGCTTCAAGAAAGAATGAAATGATCAACAACTTCTTAAAACCCGGTCTTCAGGATTTATGTGTCACAAGGTCATCTTTCAAGTGGGGAGTTCAGGTTCCTTTTGATCCGGAACATGTTATCTACGTCTGGATAGATGCTCTTTCAAACTACATTACAGGACTCGGGTACCAAGTCGACAAGCAGGGCGACTTGTTCCAGAAATACTGGCCTGCAGATGTTCACATTATAGGCAAGGACATACTCAGATTCCACACAATTTATTGGCCCATCATTCTCATGGCTTTAGGTCTTCCGCTCCCGAAACAGGTATTCGGTCATCCGTGGCTGACAACAGCATCCGGAAAGATGAGCAAATCCAAGGGAAATACAATTTATGCAGACGACCTTGTCAATTATTTCGGACGTGACGGAGTGAGATACTACGTTCTTTCAGAGATGCCTTACGCTAACGATGGTACAATCTCGTACGAAAACGTTGTTCTGAGATTTAACACAGATCTTGCCAACACTCTCGGAAACCTCCTTGCAAGAACTTTGTCGATGACAAAGAAATATTTCGATGGTGTTATTCCGGAACAGGGAGAAATAACCGAAATTGATTCTCAGCTCATTTCAGAAGCAAAAGCATCATTTGAAGAATACTGCAAGAACATGGACGAATTCAAACTTGCCGATGCCCTCGACTCAGCTATGGACATAGCAAGAAGAGCAAACAAATATATCGACGAAACAACGCCCTGGGCTCTTGCAAAAGATGAATCACAGAAAGCAAGGCTCGGTTCAGTCATTTACAATCTTCTCGAGTCACTGAGAATACTCGGTGTCATATTGAGACCTGCAATACCTGATTCATGCGACAAACTCCTTGAATCACTTGGAGTTGACGAAAAAGATATTTCTTCTGCTTCAGAATTCGGAAAGCTTAAATCAGGAAACAGAGTCGGAGAATCATTTGTTCTGTTCGCAAGACTTGACGAAGCAAAAATTCTCGAACAAATAGAAAAAGCCAACGGAGCTGTATGAGTTCACTGTTGTTTGACACTCATGCCCACTATACAGACAGTAAGTTTGAAGATCCTGTTTCTCTTTTAAAACAGCTCTTTGAAACCGATGTGTGTGGGGTTATGTGCTGCGGATGGGATGTTAATTCATCCAAGGACAGCCTGAATCTTGCAAAACAGTTTCCAGGAATGTTCAGTTCTGCTGGTATTCATCCTGAAAACTGCACGGATTTAGAAGATATGAATGCTGCACTGGACGAAGTGAAAAAACTATGTTCAGATGATAAAGTAAAAGCACTCGGGGAAATTGGTCTGGATTACTACTGGGATATTCCGAAGAAAAAGCAGTTGGAGTATTTTGATGCTCAGTTATGTCTTGCAGAGGAGCTTGACATTCCGGTCATCATTCATGACAGGGATGCACACGGAGATGTATTTGATTTGATAAGATCCCACAAAAAAGTCAGAGGTGTCATGCACGGGTACAGCGGAAGCGCTGAATCTGCAAGGCAGTATGCAAACATGGGGTTTTACATATCTTTTCCAGGTACCATTACATTTAAAAACGCCGCCAGACTGCCTGAAGTTGTCGGAGTAGTTCCGCTTGACAGAATAGTAGTTGAAACGGATTGTCCTTACCTGACTCCTGTTCCCTACAGAGGCCAGATGAACCACAGCGGATACATAAAATACACTGCTGGCAAAGTTGCAGAACTTCTCAAAATAGATTATAATGAGTTCTGCAGTATAGAAGTTGTCAACGCCAAAAAACTATTCAATATTTGATTGGAGATTCTTATGGAGAACAATATAATTTTCAAAGGCATAATGCCGGCACTTGTTTCGCCAATTAACGACGATGGAACATTGAGAAAAGATGTCACAAAAAAACTCGTTAAATGGCTTATGTCCCAAGGAATAAGCGGCCTGTACATCTGCGGTTCAACCGGTGAAGGTCTTGTCCTCAGAAAAGAAACCAGAATGGAACTTCTCGAAACTGTACTCGATACTGTTGAAGGAAAAATACCTGTCATTTCACATATAGGTGCCATTAACCTTGAAACTACAGTTGAACTGACAAAGCATGCATCAAAAGTCGGTGCTGCAGGAGTTTCTTCCATTCCTCCGATATACTACCCTTACACTGAAGATGACGTAGTTGATTATTACAAAACAATCTGTGACAACTCAACAGTTCCGATGCTTATGTACGGAATTGCAAATGCAGGTACAAAGCTCTCGTTCTCTGTAGTCGAAAGAGTCATGAAGGCTTCTCCGCTCGCAGTCGGTCTTAAGTGGACATATCCGGATTATTTCACTCTGGGAAGAATCAAGGATTTGAACAATGGCAACATAAATGTCATTAACGGACCGGACGAGATGCTCATCTGCGGACTTGCGATGGGTGCAGATGCAGGAATCGGAACAACGTACAATCTTATGCCGAAACTCTATGTTGAACTCTTTAACAAGTTCAACGAAGGAAAGATAGACGAAGCAAGATTCATCCAGCACAAAGTCAATGTTGTAACAAATGTTCTTTTGAATCATGTTTGCCTGCCTGCAACAAAGGCAATTCTGAACAAAATGGGATTTGAAGTAGGCAACTGCGTAAGACCTCTTAAAGCAATCAGCGAAGAAGAAACCGAACAGATGCTTAAAGAAATGCACAATGTTATAGATTTCAACAATCAAGTTATTAACTGACCCGGAGGAAAAAATGAAAATAGGAATTTTAGGATATGGTCCAATCGGAGAAACAATATATGAGCGCTGCTCTGTTCTTCCAAACATTGAAATAGCAGGAGTATACTGCATGGAACCGGAAAAAGTTCCGGATGGAAAAGGCCTTGATTCTGCAGATGCACTCCTCAGTGATTTCAGTATAGACACTATCGTTGAGATTATTGGCGGCAATGGTCTTGCCTATGACCTAATTGTTCAGGCAATGAATAACGGCAAAAATGTTGTTACAAACAACACCGAACTTGCATGCACATACCTTCAGGAGCTTAGTGAGATTGCCTCCGACAACAACGTATCATTCAAATATACTGCTGCAATAGGCGGAGTTCAGTGGATTTCAAATCTCGATGCTGCCACCAGAACAGATAAAATAAAAAGAGTATACGGAATTATGGATGCGACATCCAACTATATACTCAGCAGCATGCAGTCCTCCAAATCTTCGTATGAAGATGCCTATGCTGAAGCAAATGGCCTTGGATATATTGACGAAGTCAGAGATGATGATGTCACAGGTGTCACTGCAAAGCGCAGACTTATGGTTGCTGCGGGCGTTGCATATGGTGCAAAATTATCTGAAAATGATGTTGACGCTTACGGCATTACAACCATAACACAGGATGACTTTGCAGTATTTGCAAGACTCGGACTAACTTGTAAGCTCTTTGCTTCCGCATCCGTTGTATCGGACACACAGATGACCGCATTTGTGGAACCTACACTGTTCGGGCCTAAATCTCTCGAATCATGTGTAAATTCAAACTATAACCTTTTCTCGTTTGAAGGTAATGTCTGCGGAAAATACAGTTTCTTCGGTCAGGGCAACGGAAAGACTGCTATTGCAACCACAATCATCAATGATATCATCGATTGCGCAAATGGTCTCAAGTCAAACGAAATCGTTCTGACTGATTCAAGAAAAGTAGTTAACGCAAGAGTAGTACATCAGTATTATGTCAGAACATCAATAATCTGTGATTGGATTACCGATCACAGACAGATTCCGCTCGGCCACGGTATTCTGACATCCCCAATCAGTGTCACCGAGATGCACAAATCCGCTAGAATTCTCAGCGAACAGGATGACAAACTGTTCTTTGCTGCTATATACTAATTTGCCATAAATCGGTTGTCTTTTGGATGACCGATTTTTCATTACATCAAACAAAAATAACATGTGCGTCTGCACAAGAAATGGTGAGAATATGAACGTAATAAAAGAATCAGACTACAACAGAGCCATCACAGAAGAAATAGCGCCTGCACTTGAATCATCGCGTACCGATGGTTTCCTTGACAGTTTTGACGGAACAAAACTCTTTTATCACATTTACAAAAATGAAAAGGCAACAAAAAGTGTTGTTATGGTCCATGGTTTCACTGAATCATCTGAAAAGTATGAGGAAATGATTTGGTATTTTCTGGAAAGCGGAGCAAATGTCTATATTTATGACCAGAGAGGTCATGGAAAAAGCGGCAGAGTTGTCGAAGACAAAACTATTACCCATGTTGATGATTTTTCATTTTATGTCCAGGATCTAGAATGCTTCATAGATAAAATTGTCGACAAGAGCCTCCCTCTTTATCTCTTTGCTCATTCAATGGGTGGAGCAGTTGCGGCATTTTACCTTGAAAAACACCCAGATGTATTCAAAAAAGCAATACTTAATTCTCCGATGATTGCCCCGTCAACAGGAGGGTTCCCTGCTTGGGTGGGCAGATTTATTTGCCGTTTCATGATTCTCTTTGGAGGAGCAAAAAAGCGAATCTTTTTGTCTCAGGAATACCCAGGGATAGAAAAGTTTGAGGACTCATGTGATACATCTGAAGTGCGTTTTTCTCATTACGAGTTCTTTAAACACACACACGAAGATTATCAGAACTATTCCCCATCGTATAGATGGACATTGGAATCTCTAAAAGTTTGCAAAAAGATTTTAAAGAAGGGCGAGCCCGAAAAAATCAAGACAGATATGCTTCTCATGTCAGCAGCCAAGGATACTGTTGTTTCTCTAACTGCTCAAGCAGCATTCGCAGACAGGGTTTCAACCTGTCAACTTGTATCATATCCTGATGCAAAACACGAAATATACTATTCAACAGATGATGTCATGGAGAAATACGTTCCGCAGGTCGTCGGATTTTTCTCTTGACCACAAAAAAGACTGATTAAAAAACCTCGGTTTCATACCGAGGTTTTTTAATCAGTCTCATAAACCACTTAAATAGTTAACTTCTCCTTAGACCGGATGCTGCATAGTATTTCTCTTTTTCGAGATACATCATTTCATCAGATTCTTTAGCCATTTTATCGATGGATTTGTCTCTGGAAGTGTTAAAACTGTTCCCTATGGAACAACTGTACTTTGTTTGCGAAACATTTTTCCTGATATGTTCTACAACATCCAGGACTTCTTCTTCCGAAGTCTTCCAGCAGATAATGAGAAACTCATCTCCGCCTATTCTGTAACCGGATTGTTTGCTTTTAATGGATTTTGCAAAACATGATGCAAGAGTCACAATAGCTTCATCTCCGGCAGCATGACCTTCATTGTCATTAATTCGCTTAAGCCCATTCATGTCTATTGAGATAATCGCTGTTATACTCTTTGGATCACTGCTGATATCCGAATAATAAGCATGACGATTCAACAGACCTGTCATGGAATCTTTTTTCGTCAACTGAAGGACGGAAAATTCAAAATATGAAAACAGTGCTATTGCAATTATGATACAGAAAATGTTTGCAAATTCTCCCTGGAATATGAATGGCAATACCAAACCTGATCCGAGGGCAAATGCAAGGAATATGATTGGAACAATTTCCATCATTCGCTTATTACTGTGCTTGATTAACAGATAGATAAGCAAAACACTATATAGGCCAACTAATACAAACGGCATGGAACCGAGTGGCCCGCGATGGAAGATGTTGTTCTCATCAATAGAAAATACTACTCCAGTAAAGATGGACACAACACTAACCACGACAAGTGCCATTGCAGGTATGAACAAAAACCAGCGCAGCCTTTTTACCTCGCCATAATAATCTGTGCAATTATCAGTGGTGTTGCACTATATCTGACAGCCATGAGCATTGTAGTCTTTTTGTCTAAGAACACTGTAGTTATAAGCGAAATTACAAAGGCAATCAATATTAATAACAATGGCCAGTTTTGCAAAAAGTAACCTTTAATCATATCAAATTGCTTTCCTTGTAAAATTCTTGTCTTTAAACCATAAAAAGAAAAAGGATGCGTATGCAATCCTCTTCTTGGTTCGTTAATTATTCTGT
>JAILLB010000094.1 GCA_024693345.1 Clostridiales bacterium | reverse complement strand
CGAATGCTTAGGTTTTATGTTGATCATTTCAACATGATACATTTACGTAATTTCCTCCTTTCTTTGTGAATTTCAGGTTACTTATATTTTACAAAGAGTAAGGAAAACATTCAACAAATTCACGTGAGAAAAGAGATAATTTATACATTTAAATTTGGTTGCCTTTCATCCCATGACTGAAGTCACGGGTGTTCCCGGCAAGCATAAACAAGGAGCACCTCCGTTACGGATTGGATCCGGCTAATGATCTGGAGATTAATCTTCCCATAGGTCAGGTATTCTCACAGCTTCACGTGTAATTGGAGGAGTATTGTTCCCATTTTTGCTTAAAATCGGAATAAAATGTACACGTTTATAACAAAAACGGTTGACATTGTTCCGATTTTTTGCTATCTTGTACGAAGAAAAGAAAATGAGGAACAAAAAAATGGAGTTCATTAAAGTATCAAAGGCTGCTGAAAAATGGGGAATTTCACCCCGTCGGGTAAGAGTTCTTTGCGAGGAAGGGAAAATTCCCGGTGTAGTGCGAAAAGGCAATTTGTATATGATACCGTCAAATGCATCAAAGCCTTTTGACGGGCGCAAAAAAAGTATCAGTTTGCTGGGTGAGATAGAAGCCAAGCGCAGACGTTTAAGCGAAATGCGTCCGCTTACTGCAGGTGAAGTCAAACAACTGCAGGATGAATTCATGGTTGAATTCACATATAACTCAAATGCCATTGAGGGTAATACACTTACTCTTAAAGAAACAGCGATGGTACTGGCAGGGATAACAATTGATCAAAAGCCATTAAAAGATCATTTGGAGGCTGTCGGTCATCGCGATGCTTTCATGTATATTGTAGAAATTGCCAAACAAAGATACCCGTTAAGCGAGTCAGTTATCAAGAATATTCACTCACTTGTTCTGATGAATCAACCGGAGGATAAAGGTGTTTATCGCAGAATCCCGGTACGTATTGTCGGTGCATACACTCAACCGGTACAACCATATTTGATTGAGCCACAAATGTTCGAATTACTAAAGACCAACGATGAACGAAAAGAAAGCATGAATCCAATTGAAAGGATTGCACGCTTTCACCTTACATTCGAAGGAATTCATCCGTTTATTGACGGAAATGGAAGAACGGGACGTTTGATTATGAATCTGGATCTGATTTGTTGCGGCTATCCGCCGATAAATGTCAAATTCTCCGATAGAAAGAAATACTATGACGCATTTGATGCTTATTACCGGGATGGAAACGCAGCTGCAATGACCGAGCTCATAGCGGGTTATGTAAATGAGCGTCTGGATGAGTATATGAGAATATTGTCAGCTGATTAACAACAAAAATATATGGCGCGGCCTTGTGGTCGCGCCTTTCAAGCATTTTCTGCCTTATTGTCCAGATACTGAAAGTTTCCTTACTGCTATAGACGGAGTCTGAATAGCACCGAACATCAGTTTTACATCAGAGCCAACAGCAATTATCTTGCTGAAGTCTTTGAGAACGTTGCCTGCTACTGTAATGAGTGTTACCGGCTTTGTTACTTTTCCGTTCTCTATAACATATCCGTTAGCCTGAAGGGAATAGTCACCTGATTGTGTATTGTATCCTGTTCCGATTCCTTCAAGAGAATCAATATAGATTCCGTTTCCGACAAGGCTTACGAGTTCATCGAAGGATTTCTTTCCAGGTTTGACTTCAACAAAACCAAGACCCGGTCTTATTGAACCGCCTCTGTATGAAGCATTACCTGTGGAAACTGTGCCTGACTTCTTAGCCATTTCAAGGTCGTAAAGATAAGTGTTGACTTTACCTTTGTTTATAAGGACCTTCTTCTGGGTAGGCATGCCCTCTCTGTCATGGCTGCTTGCAAAAGGAGTCTTTGTGTAAGGATTCTCAATTACGGTGAGCTTTGGAGAGAATACCTGCTGTCCGAGTTTGTTTTCAAACAGAGACAGGTGCTGTTCTACTGAGAATGAAGAAAGCTGTCCGAGAAGAGGTTTCAACAGACTTGAAACGCATGACTGAGCGAATACAACGTTGTATTTTCCGGATTTAACCGGAGCTGCTCCGAGTCTTGACAGGGATTTCTTTGCGAGTTTTTCAGAGAACTCTTTTGTGTCGAATGTATTCGGGTCTGTTACGAGTGCAAAATCAAAATCTGTCTCAATGTCGTCTCCGTCAACTACTTTTGTTGATGCCCAGACAACAACATTACTGGATTTGCTCTTGAGTTTCAGACCTTTTGAGTTTGCCAGAACACCTTCTGAAACGGATTTGTCCATTCCGACTTCGGCTATCTGGATTCTCTTGTCATAATCTCTTATCTGCTTGGAGATTTCGAGAGAGAGGTCGATGAGTTTCTTTCCGGAGCATTCATCTGCTTCCTTTGAATATGTGTTGACCTTTTTGTATTTCTGTCCCTTTTCAATGAAGAATTCGGGATTGCCGGGCAAACCGTATTTTGCAGTGCTCTTGATTGTCTCAATCATTGTGTCGATGACACTTACGTCAACTTTGTCTGAAGAGAAAGAACCGAGTTTTCCTTCATAAATGCCGCGTGCAGTGAAGCTGCAGTCGTTGCTTGACTCATACTTCTCCAGATTGTCATTGAAGATGCCTGCTGACAGGGATTTGGATGAACCATAAGATATTTCAAAAGGATCAATGCCGGCTTGTTTAGCTGCTGTAAAGAATTTGTTTACGTTCATAGTATTAGCCTATCCTTTCTCCGTTGCCGCCTACGGTCATATTCTGTACTCTCAAAGTCGGCTGACCGACGTCTGCAGGGATTGAACCGGATGCTGCTCCGCACATGCCCTGACCGCGTCCGAGATCGTTTCCGACCATGTCGATGTTCATGAGTACTTCATATCCGAAACCGATGAGTGATGCGCCTTTGACCATGTGGTCAATCTTGCCGTCCTTAATGATGTATGCTTCGGAAGCTGTGAAGTTGAATTTATCTGTTGTCGGGTCAACTGAGCCGCCGTTGAACGATACGCAGTAAAGACCGAACTTTGTGGCTTTGATCATCTCGTCGACAGTGCTCTTGCCGTTCTCGATGAATGTGTTTGTCATTCTTGTGACAGGGCAGAACTTGTATGACTGACGTCTGCAGGCACCTGTTGAGGGCATATTGAGGCGTTTGCCGTCGTAGTTGTCTACCATATATCCTACGAGAATACCGTCTTTAATGAGCTGATTTCTGGTCGTAGGCATGCCTTCGTCGTCAAAGTTGGATGAACCCCAGCCGTTCGGGATTGTACCATCGTCTACTGCTGATACGACATCGGATGCTATCTTCTGTCCGAGTTTTCCGCAGAATACTGACTGGTCATGAGAAATTGCTGTTCCCTCGAGCGGATGTCCGCATGCTTCGTGGAACAATACTCCTCCGAACTGGTTGCCTATTATAACTGTCATCTTGCCTGACGGACAATCCGGTGCATCGAGGAGATCAACAGAACATTTTGCTGCCTTTTTAGCGAGTGCAACTACGTCATGAAGCTGGAATATTTCATCTCCGTACTGTCCGCCCGGTCTTTCTGAACCGACCTGGAACTGACCGTTTTTGCTTGCGTATGAAGCAATTCCGAGTCTTGTTCTGATTCTTGTGTCGGTGACAAAGCGTCCGTTGGAATTGAATATTTCAACTTCTTCGTCGCTTTCGCCGATGCTTACATCTGCGTTGACTATGAGAGGTGAGTACTCATAAATTGCTTTTTCAGCCTTTTTGAGTTCGGCAATCTTTTCTTCATCGCTCATCTGGTCATGAGGAATTTTCGGTTTGTGCTTTCCGGGATTTCTGACTTTGACGAGTGGTTTGGGCTCAGTCGGTTTCTTTCCGTTGAACGAATCTGCAAGTTCGCCTGCCAATTTGAGAAGGGAAGCCTTTGTCAAATCGGATGTGTAACCATATATAACCTTGTCTCCCTGAATGAGTCTTATTCCTGCACCGTAAACAATGTTTGTGCTGACGGAATCAACTCTCTTGTGAGAAATGGAAATGGAATGGTTTTTTCTATCCTGCGCATACAGTTCTGCAAAATCAGCGCCTGTCTTGAGGGCTTCTTTCAAAACTGCAGCAGCCAAAGATTTAGATACTATCATTTATTTGTTTCCTTTCCTAATTACTTTTGCGCTCCATTATACTACTTTATTTGTATGAAATATACACGAAAATTGCAAAAAAATGCAAAATTAACAAATGCTTAACACATTAATCACATTTTCACTGAAGCTGAAACTGACTGTTTTGTCTCTGTAGGACATTTTGTATACACATCCGTCATTTCTGTATCCCGGTCTAGGGTCAAGCTTCAGTATTTCAGACAATTCCGCTTTTGTCTGTGCATCTGCTTTGACATTTTCAGAAAACACTACAGAATAATCTGTCTTGTCCGGTCCTACGGAAAATCCGGGGTTGGCGTCAGGGTGTGAATCTGAATAGGGAATATACGGCTTCACGTCAAAGATTGGGGTTCCGTCTGCTAGGTCCGCTCCCGACACGCAGAGCACAGCTCCGGAGTCCGAATATTCGACACTGATAAGTTTAACGGATGACAGACCCAGGCTGTTTGGCCTGTAAGGGGATCTGCTTGCAAACACACCAACTCTCTTGTTTCCTCCGAGTTTTGGCGGTCTGACGGTCGGTGTCCACTCTTTTTTGTCTGATCTGTCAAACTGCCATATGAGCCACAGATGAGAATAGCCTTCTATTTCCCTGAAAGCATTCGGGTCGCTGTATTCTTTTTCGAATACTACTCTGGACATGTCCTTTTCCGTCAGTCCGCTCTGGCGCGGGATGCCAAACAAGTCTGTGTATTTATTATGTATATGTGCAATTGGACGTATTTCCATGTTTTTCTCCAAAAAAACAGGGGCGTTTCCGCCCCTGAGTTTGAATCGTCAATAAGCCGATTACTGAGCTGATTATTCAGCTTTTGGTTCTTCTGCTGCCGGTTCTTCAGCAACTGCTTCTTCTTTAACTTCTGCTGTTGCGTCGACTGTTACTTCCGGTCCCTTAAGAGCATAGTAGAAGTTAGCGAGTGTCTGCTGTCTGTAAACACCAACCCAAAGTGTGCCTACGCCGAAAACTAATGATCCAACGATCATCCAGCCGATGAAGCTGAGATCGAGAACGAAGAGTTCCCATTTGTGGCCCTTTGTGAGTTCCTGGCTCTCTTTGAGGCACTGGCTCCAAGTCTTGGAGTTGTCATCATTGTAGATGTAGAATGCCATTGAGTATGCATAATACTTAATGACGCCCGGGATAATGAAGAGAAGTGACCAGAGGCAAATGAAGATTTCTTCCATAAGTCCGAGAAGGAATGTCTGGCCGAATCTTCCGTTTGTGAATCCTGCAAATGTGTCGTTGACAGATACTTCATTGCCGCCTTTGGCAAGTTTTGCTGAAATCAGTGTGGTTGCATAAGTAAGAGGTCCTGTTACTACCACCAATGCGATAGCGCCAACAACGAGCCATGAAAGACCGCCGCAGACACCATAGATAACACCTATGATTACCATTACCAAAACAAAGAATAACCACTGCTGGCTAAAGATATTTCCGCCGAGTTGCTTCTTAGCTTGTTCTTTAAGCTGAGCTCTTGACATGTTCAAATACTCCTTAAAAGTTTTAAATTCAGTACTTAGATGAATATCCATATGTCATATTCATCCTAACACTTGGATATATTTTACCATATTCGGTAAATATGTCAATAAAATTATATCTTTTTTCGACACTTTATCGTCGGAAAATGCGTTGATTCTATTGATTTTTACTCAGTTTTCCGTATAATATAACTATGCATGAAAGTGCAGAATACTATTATAATGGAGAATTACAATGGCAGGCGAAAAAGACAACAACAATCTGGTAAGATTCCTTTTGACATTCTTCCTAGGCTGTATCGGTAGTTTGATTATCAACCACTCAAGCCTCAAACCGGAAGGATTCACATGCAGAACAGGTCTGTATCTGCTTCTCGGCATAGTAACTTGCGGAATTTATCCGTTGGTTGCATCAATTTGCAACTTCTCATTTGATCCTTCAAAAGAGAAGAACATTGGTTACAAAAAAGACTGATTGGTTCGGAGAAAAACCACCGCAGTGAATTGACACTTCGGTGGTCTTTTTTTGTCTTTTAGTCAAGGCATGATTTCTTGAGCTTGTCCACTATTTCTTTTCTGTATTCAGGATAATCCTTGAACAGTCCGTGGCCTGCTCCGTCAACTATTGTATAATCGACTCTTTTGCCCGCTTTGCGCATTTTCTCGGCAAACCTGTCTGAGTGCATCTCTTTGTTTACCGATTTGTCCGCGTTTCCGTGGATAATAAAGTACGGAATGTCAGGAAGCTCGTCAATCAAATGATAAGGCGAATGCCTTTCTATAGCATCGTTCCAGTTGTCTGTGCCGTCTTCGTACGCACAATACAATGTTCTCGGGAGATCCTGTCTTTCATTTGCGTGGTATTTCAAGTCACACACGGGACACATTGCAAAACATGCCACAGGCGGTATTTTTGCGTATCTTGTATACACTAAGGCACATTGTCCTCCCATGCTGGCGCCGCCGTAAACGAATCTGGTCTTGTGCTCGTCAAGTCCTTCGCGAATGCACACGTTTTCTATAACTTTGTCTGTGTATCTGATGGCCTTGTCGTTCATCCAGTTCCATGGGCCGCAATAAGGGGTTATTACAAGAATACCGAGTGCCCCCATCTCTTTTGCAAAATCATCTGATTCTGTGAGAACCGTGGTGAAGTTCAGGCCTTTGAAGTTGATAAAAACCGCCTTTATGTTCCCTGAAATGTCCGCTCTGTTTGTATAAGCAAACAAGTGAACATTCTGAGGAGTCATGGATATATTTTTGTATTCGACGTCCATGTTTTTCTCCGGGATAAATCAGAAAATTTGGTTCACTATTTTATCGATGAGTCGTCTTCCGACTGCGTTTGCCATGTTGTAGTAAGGCTGAACCAGATCATCAGGAAGCTTTCCCGGAATGGGGAACACTTCAAAACTCAGATTCTGATCGTCCTTGTCGTATCCCACTTCGCTGAATCCTCTGCAGACCTGATCCCAGTTTGTGAATCCTGTATACGGAAGAAGGTGCTGATCGTGGAGTCCGTCATTGTCATGAATGTGTGTGATTCCGATGTAATCCTTTACTGCCTTTATGTAGTCATACGGAATTGATGAGGTGCACACCAGATGTCCTGTGTCGACGCACAGTTTAAACAATTCTTCTCCTGCAAGTGCGTTTAAAGTTTCAACGTACTTGATTGCTTTTTGCGGAACTGTGAGAATGGCTCTGAAAGATCTTGTCCTCTTTTTGCTGTTGCAGGGAAGGTCCTCAAGACATGCAGTTACGTTGTTTTCCTTTAGAGAATCAAAGAGCGCCGGGAACAATATGCCGAAATTAACTCTCGCTTCTTCCTCTTCAGAAATGGGCTCTTCAATCAGATTGGAGTAATACGGGTGCATTGTAATGTATCTGCATCCGACGATTCCGCATATTCTTATGGCATTTTTATGAGCTTCGATTGCCATTCTGCCCATTGTCTCGTCGAGATAGTAGCTCGGCATGATTGAGTGGGACTGGAGGCATTCAAGATTGTATTTTTCAAGCAGTTCCTTGAGTTTGTAAGCATATTCTTCAGAAGCTGAGCGGTCAAATATGAGGGAGGAGTAGTCGCCCTTTTCGAATGTCTCTGAACATTTTCCGTACAGGTCGAGATTTAAATCTATTCCGTCAAATCCCGCTTTGCTTATAATCTCAAGAGTTTTGTCGAGTCCGTATCTCGGTTCAAGAGGCTTGGTCTGAATAGATAGTTTCATTCCTTTCCCTCCTTTTTGTACGGTTCTCCCGTTATTTTTTCAACAAACATCTTTCCGGCGGTCATGATCATTCTGAACGATGCAATATCCATTGCCTTGTCACGCTTTAATGCATCCGGAGTAAATCTGTCAAAACAGCCGCCCACTTCGAAATTGAGATGTCCTTTGAATCCCATATCTTTTACAGCTTTACAGAATCTGTCCCAGTCAGTTATTCCCATGTATGGGTAAACGTGTTCGTCATCTATTCCGTTGTTGTCGTGGATGTGGAATGTTTTTATTGTCGGAGCAATCAGAGAAATAACTTTGCACGGGTCATATCCTGAAAGCAGACAATGTCCTGTGTCAAGGCAGAATCCGAACAGTTCTTCTCCTGCAAGTTCGTTTAGATCACCGATGAGCTTGTTTACTTCATACGGATTTTCGCACATGGCGGAATAAATGTTTCCTTTGCCTATAAATCTTCTTTCAGGTAGCCACATATTTTCCGAGCAGCAGATGACACCTGTCTCTTTGAGAGCAGGAATCAGATTGCCGTACATTTTCATGTTCAGTTCGTGCTGGATTTCGGGATTTGTATTCTGTCTGTCAGAAGAGAACGAATAAAAGTACGGATGCACTATAAGATATTTGCTTCCTACAGCCTTTGTGATGTGTATGCAGTTAATAAGGGACTGTGTGAGTTTCGCGTTTACTTCATCGGGATATCCTTCGTACCATGTCGGGAAAGGAGCATGTGTCTGGAGAATCTCCATGTCATACTTCCGGCAGTACTCGTCAATCATTTCTGCATATTCGATTGATTTGTCGTAGTCAAAGAGGATTGATGAAAAATCTCTGTTCTTTATCTGTTGCCAGTCAAAAAAGTTCAGAGACAGATCAACACCGTCTATGCCTGCTTCAGATGCCAGTGAAAAAAAATATTCCGGTCCTATTTTGGATAACAGCGGGTCGCTGCTTATACTAATTTTCATGGTTTTCCTCTTCTATTTCCTTTATGAGATGTCTTCCGGCTGCATTGAGCATATCGTAAGCGGCCTGAGCCATTCCGTCTTCTCTGAAATAATTCAGGATTGTTCCGCCTGCTTCAAGGTCGAGCGGATCGGTGTATCCTATTTCTCTTACTGCTTTTGCAAATCTGTCCCAGTGACAGATACCGAGATACGGAGAAACGTGAAGATCTTCAAGACCGTTGTTGTCGTGAACGTGGAAGCATACGATTCTCTTGCCGAGCTTGAGTGTTGCGTTGTACGGATCAAGTCCTACCAGAAGAAGGTGTCCGATGTCAAGGCAGAACCCGAAGCATTCTTCGCCTGCGATTTCGTTGAGTTCGTCAACATACTGACAAGCTTCTGCAATGTCCGAGCATGTTGCCGCATAGATTCTCTTTGAATTTGTGTCGCCTATGAACATGTTCTCAAGGCAGCAGATAACGCCGGTTTCCTTGATGGTTTCAATGAGCGGAACATACAGCTTCATGTTTGCTTCATGAATTACTTCAGTTGTCGGATACTTCGTGATGTTAAGAGCTACGAACGGATGAACGACGAGCTTCTTGCATCCGATTATTTCGCACATGTAGAAGCAGTTTTTGATTGATTCCAGAACAAGAGCATTGTTTTCTTCCGGGATGTCGTCTCTTCTGGAAGGGAATGGTGCGTGGCACTGATACGGCTTGAGTCCGAGTTTGTCAAGGATGTGCTTCAGTTCTTTTGCAAATTCCTTGCATTTTTCGAGATCAAACAGAAAACTGTTTGTGTCTCCGTCCCTGATCTGGTTCCAGCCGAGATATAGATCAAAGCCGAAATCCACTCCGTCAAAGCCGGCGTCTGCGATGATTTTCAGGCCTTCTTCAAGACCGTATTTGCCTACAAGAGCGCCTGTTGATGTACAAAGTTTCATATATTATTCCTTTCGGTAATTTAGTTGTAGTTGATGACGTAATCGTCAAACTGGATAGTGCTCATGAACTTTTCAACCTGACTGTCGTCATAGTCTTTTGCGTATACGTTGTACAGGATTCTGTAGTAGTTGTGAGCCATCTGGTTCCTGCTTTCAGTAAAAGCGATTCTGATTACGTAAATTATCCAGTTATCAGCACCGAGATAGTGAAATTTCTGGTAATCGTATGTGAATTGGCCTACTGTTTTCTTTTCAATCGGGCCATCGTTGTCATATTCTTCATATGCTGCTGTACGATAGGAATAATGGTCGTACATTACACAACAATTTGCTCCCATATCAGTGAAAAGGTTGCCGTCGCGGTTAGCAGGAAGGCAGAAAGAAATGCCCTCTTCGGTCTTCACTAAATCTGTAAAGGCACAGGCGCCCTGTTTATCTGAGTTTGTACCTGTGTCAGTTGTATCGTTCTTCTTTCCACAAGAACATGCAAGCGCAATAATCATTATGGACAGTAAAACACAAATCAGTTTTTTCATCTTTTTCCTCCAGCGAAAAATATCGCCATATAATAATACAATATATTAGGAATTTGTTCAAGTGTTGCAATTTGTGCACGATTTGAACGAATAAGTGTTGCAATATGTGTACGTTTTGCGTGTCAAAGTGTTGCAATTTGTGTACGATTTGCAAACAAAAGTGTTGCAATTTGTGCACTCTAATGATATAATCACCGCTGTCACGGAGGTATCAACGCATGTTTAAACGTAAGATTACTCAAGAACTGTTAAACTGGAAAAACAATTACAGCGGCAAATATGCGGTATTATTGCAAGGCGCAAGACGTGTTGGTAAAAGTACAGTTGTCGAAGAATTTGCAAAGGAAAACTACAAATCGTATATACTCGTAGATTTTTCAAACATTTCGAAAGAGATGTCCGACGTTTTTGATAATATATCCAGTCTGGATTTGTTTTTTTTGATGCTGCAGAATATCACTTCAACGAAGTTGTACGAAAGGGAATCCGTTATTATTTTTGATGAAATACAGCTGGCGCCGAAGGTCAGACAGGCAATCAAACACTTGGTAAAAGATGGCAGGTACGATTACATAGAGACAGGATCGCTTATCAGCATAAAGAAGAATATTGAAAAGATTGTGATTCCGTCTGAAGAAATGAAGATTAACATGTACCCTATGGATTATGAGGAATTCTGCTGGGCTACGAACAGGGATTACTCTGTCCTCAAGGACTTGTATATGTTCAACAAGAAAATCGGGGATTCTGTTAACAGAAAGCTGATGAGAGATTTCAGATTGTATATGGCAGTAGGCGGCATGCCTCAAGCTGTGGAAGCTTTTGTTGAAAAAAAGACTTTCCAGGAAATTGACTCAGTTAAAAAGGAAATCATTGAATTGTATAAGGATGATTTCAAAAAAATTGATTCCAGTGGAAGAATCTCTGCCATATATGAATCAATTCCAAGTCAGTTGGCATTGTCAAAAAACAGATTTAAACTAAGTTCAGCCCTCAACAAAAGAATAAAGAGCAGCGATGAGGAAATGCTTTACAATCTTCTTGATTCCAAAACTGTAATTCCTTGTTATAACGTTGCAGATCCAAGTGTATCTTTAAATGCGACAAAGGATATAAGCACATTCAAGTTGTATTTGTCTGACATAGGATTGTTTACAACGATGATTTTCAATGATAAGTCGATTATATCAGAGAATATTTACAGCAAATTGATTGGTGATAAACTGGATTCAAATCTTGGGTACTTATACGAAAACGCAATTGCTCAGATTATTAAATCTCACAACAGAGAATTGTACTATCATTTTTGGAGAGAAAATAACAAAACCCATCCTTATGAAGTCGATTTTATAATTTCAGATGGAGCAAAGATAATACCAGTTGAAGTTAAATCATCGAACATAAATAACCACAAGTCTATCAGAGAATTTTCAAAAAAATATTCAAAATCAGTTTCAAGAAGGATTCTGTTTTCTCAGCATGATGTTTCAAACGATGAAATGCTCGAATTGAAACCGATTTACCTGGCACAGCCATTTTTCGACAGTTTGGAACAATAGTAGTATTGGTGCAATTATGGAAACAAAAAGATTTGAAAAAAATGACAGCGGCTTTATATGCGAAAACTGCGGGTTTGAAGTGCAGCCTCTAGGCTATACTTCAAGAGATCACTGTCCAAAATGTCTGTGTTCAAAACATCTGGACATAAATCCCGGAGACAGGGCCAGCACCTGCAAAGGGCTCATGGTACCTGTTTCGGCAGAACCCGACGCCAAGAAGGGTTTTGTAATAACATATAAGTGCAGCATCTGCAGAGCAATAAAAAGAAACAAATCGGCATCGGATGACGACATGGATTATCTGATCCGGTTGACGGTTCGGTGAGGAGAAAAATTGAAGAAGGTTATAATAGCGGAAAAGCCGAGCCTCGGAAGAAACATTGCTTCTGCAATAAATGAGGAGTTTAAGAAGGGTACAGGCTTTCTTGAAAGTTCCGGATACATCGTCACATGGGCGTTCGGACATCTTTTCGGGCTGATCAACCTGGAAGAGTATGACAAGAACTACAACAAGGAAGAGAAGGTTTACTGGAAACTGGACAATCTTCCTTTCTGTCCGGAAAAATTCAGGTTCAAAATAAAGGACGACCAGGGTGCGGCAGCACAGTTTGACACAATTAAAACACTTGTAGCTAGGGAAGACGTTGACGGGGTCATAAACGCCGGAGACTCTGACAGAGAAGGCGAAATAATTGTCAGACTCATACTTGCGCACATGGGGAACACAAAGCCAACATACAGGCTCTGGCTTCCCGACCAGACTGCAGAGACAATCAGGGAGGCAATAGCACTGCTTCCGGATGACAAGGACTACGACAACCTTGCCAACGAAGGTTATGCCAGAACTTTCATGGACTGGCTCTACGGCATCAATCTCACAAGATATGCATCGGTCAGAAGCGGAAAACTGCTCAGAGTGGGCAGAGTAGTAACTCCTATTGTAAGCGAGATATACAACAGGGAAATGGAAATAAGAAATTTCGTTCCCAAAGACTATTACAAAGTCAAAAGCTGCGAAGACGGGCTGGAACTTCAGAGTGCGAAAAAGTTTGACACAAAAGAAGAAGCTGACGAATATGCAGATAAACTGAACAATTCAGTTGCAACAGTGACGGATGTGGATAACCATTCATCTGTCGTGGCACCGGGCAAACTGTATTCGCTATCAAAACTTCAGGGCGTGCTCGGGAAAAAGTTCAAGATGACGCCTAAAGTAAGTCTGGAAGTTGTTCAGTCGCTTTATGAAAAAGGTTTTGTCACTTATCCGAGAACAAACACAGAATACCTTGCTAAAGCTGAAGAGGGAAAGATTGCGGGCGTCATAAGCAAACTGCCTCAAAATGACATTGATGTTTCTGCAGGCAAAAAGATATTTGACGATTCAAAAATAGAGAGCCACTCAGCTCTGACGCCGACAGTCAATATTCCGAAAGACTCAGATCTGACGGATTTTGAAAAGAAGGTTTACGATACGATAATGGCCAGATTTCTCGCCGTATTCTGCAGCGAGCAGTGCATTGTCGACAAGACCGAAATTACG
>JAILLB010000114.1 GCA_024693345.1 Clostridiales bacterium | reverse complement strand
CAAAGCAATCGCGATGGCATAATTAGACAATAAAACGTATCTCCTGTAACAAGGAGTAGCGGGTGAGTGTCCACCCTGTGTTTGGGCGAAGATATCTTAGCCCTTCACGAAGCTCGTGACTTAAGTCATGAGTGGTTCACTTCCTGGAGCAGTGTCTTTTTTATCGCATGTACCTCTGATTTTTACTTTTGGGTTTATCCGGCAAAGTCATCTTTACCAGTCCGTTTTCTATTGCGGGGTTGAGATATGACCCTCTGAGTGTTTCTTTGGATTTTATGTTAAGACGTCTCATTATTTCGTTCGCTGACAGTGGAATATCCGGTTCCATTACGTCAAGCAGTCTGTTGACATTTTCTGAAATGTTTTTTGATTCCTGAGCTGAGCTGTTTAACACTTCATCGACCGTTTCGTCTATCATTTTCAGCATGAATTCAATAAAGGCGGTTGAATCACCTGATTTGTTGGATTTTTCTATCGACCCGTAGTATTCATTCTGGTATTTGTAAATGTGTGATTCAATCGGAACATATTCGAAAAGGTTGTTCCATTTCATGAGCAAGACATTCTGCCACAGTCTGGCAACTCTGCCGTTGCCGTCTCCAAAGGGGTGGATGAATACGAATTCATAATGGAACACACAGGATTTTATGAGTAGAGAAGTCTGTTTGTCGCGCTTGAGCCAGGTGAACAAATCTGTCATCAATGAAGGCACCATTTTTTCGGGTGGAGCAATATGAATGACATTGCCTTGCCCGTCCATGACTCCTTCCGGATGGCTTCTGTATCTTCCGGCTTCTTTATCTATTGAACGAGCAATTGCAGCATGAGCCTTCAACAAATCCTTTTCCGAGAAAGCGTCATATTCTTCAATCATCTGATATGCCTTGTAAGCATCCTTGACTTCATTGATCTCATTCTCAGACCCTATAACCGGATTTCCGTCGATTACATCCCTTACCTGATCCAGAGACAGAGAATTGGCCTCTATGGCAAGAGAAGAATGGATGGATTTAATCCTGTTGTTCTTCCTCAGAGTAGGCATTCGTTTCAGTGACTGATAGGAACTGATTCTTTCGACTTTCTGAGATATGGAAATTGAAGTGTTGAGAATTGCATTCGTGATGTTAAACGGCGGTCTGTACATAGTAATATCCCCTCTGAGTTTTTCCGGTTATATTATACCACATTTGTGGGGGAAAATAAAGAGCATCTTGCTTAAATCATGCTTAAAATGTTGCTTAATTTCTTGTCGAAAACAAGGCGAAAAGATGTATATTAATCTGTTGCTGACGCCATGATGACAACAAATCTGTCGAGAGTTTTGTCGTAGACAGTGTAACAGATTGAACCCCACCACTCATGTCCGTCATCGAAATACTCTGACCAGTCTGTCGACCATTTATATACTTCGAGTTCTTCTGTTCCGTTCGGAAACAGAACTTCGTTGATATAATCGAAATCTTTGTTTGTCAGCCAGCCTCCGTGCGGAGGATACAGAAATGCTCCGCGGTAGTTCTCGCCGCACTTTTCTTTCGGCGCAGAGAAGAATTCATCTACTGTTATCTGTTTTCCGTCTGCATCACCGCAGTCATAACCCCAGATTTGTTCATCATCATCGAAAAACAAATCCCGGCAGGCACATAAAAGAGCATACCAGTGAGCGCCTTTCCCTGTTGAAGTATGGGCGTTTTGTACAAGGTAGAAATCGACCAGGTTGAACGTGTATTCATCTATGACGTCATAAAACGGATCTTCATAGATGATATAGTCAGTATCAGGGGTGAAGGGAACTGCATCTCTATTGTATGTTTTTTCTTTTTGTTCGCTCTTTTCGGAAATCTTCTTTTTGTCTTGCCTCGAAAGAACCTTCTCAGCAATGTCTATTTGAACATCGCCCATATATGCGGCATTATCTACCATCTTGCAAAAATCTTTTGCCTTATATTTCCGACCTGTGATTGAGGTTATATTTTCACCTTTGCTGAATGCTTCCAGAACATAGAACGGATCAAAAGCATTGTGGACAGCAGTTGTGAAGTTATCTTCGTCAGTAATGTACAGGCATGGTTCGAAAGGATGGCATGTCAATGTGTATTTCATTCCGTTAGCTATAAGGTAGGGGAGTTCATTTTCCTGACCCAAAGTGTATTGCTCATCCTGATACACTACAATTGTTTTATGAATATTCCATGAATGTTCCATTGTATTTTTCTCCGTCGAATAGTTGCTAAGTAGTGTCAAATAATCCGCACAAGTTCAGAACACAACTGGACGAGATCATAGCGTACACCTTCACGGCTGCGCCATTTTCTGCTATCCCATTCTTCGCCTGACAGATCATCACCGCTGTAAATCAGAGCTCCATAAGAAAATTTGCGGAACTGAGATACTGCAATGCATCCTGCCTGCTCCATTTCGACAATCATAGCACCTTCTTTTTTTCGAAGTTCGATTCGGTCTGCTGTCTC
>JAILLB010000090.1 GCA_024693345.1 Clostridiales bacterium | reverse complement strand
GGGTGGCTTCATCCATTAAAAACCAGCTGGCTTCTATGGAATGACCCGGATTTACAAGTCTTCCTCTGCTTCCGTTTGCAAATGATCCATCCGGATTAACATTTTCCAGAACTGCTCTCTTTTCCGGTTTATAGTGAAGTTGTATTTCTTTGATGCTATCTGTGATTATATTGTCGTAATAACCTTTTCTCTCGACATCTATATCCCGCATTATCTGGCACGTCACGAGCAGAATCATTGGACTTGCGAGGGCAATGCAGTTTACTACTTCGGGGTTGTATTTGGGCTCAGTCGGTATTTTGCCTGTTTTTACGCCCAGCAATGTGTCAAATGTAGTCTTTGCATTGTCAAGAAACTGCCCGTCGCCTGTTGCACGGAACAGTTCAGCGGAGCCAACCACCGCAAAAGATTCCGAAAACCAGTATCTTCTTTTCTGAATTCCTGTTCCGTCTTCGGTTACTGTGAAGAACATTCTTCCGTCTTTGTCATAGCAGTGATTTTTGATGAACGCATAACTGTTCATGGCCGCTTCGATATAGCGGTCATCTTTTTTGATGCTGTTATATGCCTTTGAGAAAATCCACAGCCCTCTTCCTTGAGCCCACACGGATTTGTCGGTATCATATACTTTTCCGTCTCTTTCAAGACAAGTACAGAACCCACCATTTTTTCGGTCTAACCCATATGTGTACCAGAAATCCAGGGTATCATCTAATTCCTTTTCATAAAAACCAAGCAGGCTTTTGAAATATTGTTTGTCAAAGATTGTTTCCATTGTTACAGTACGGATTATTCGAATTTCATCGAATAAAGTTTTGCATCTTTCATGCGGAACCTGATTCTTATAGGCTTTCCTTCAACTGATGACAAATCAAAACCATTGTCAAATACAACTCTTCTGTCAATGTTGTTGCCGAATACTTCAACGCTCTCGCCGTCAGATATTTCATTTCCGGCTTCATCGAGAATGCTGACGTAAATGCTTCCGTATGCCGATGTTTCAAAATTTAAGTGGAGATTGTTTCCTTTAAACACAATTGGCTTTGTTACCAGAACTTTTTCATCTCCTCCGGACGTGTAGCAAGCAAAGCCATCTTTTCTTATTTGATACCTTGTGAGAGGTTTAGAGTACCCGAAAGAGAAGTGTCTGTCAATTGTGTATGTGCTGTAATACTCTTTGCCTGAGTCTATCATGCTGTATGAGAGATAACAGTCTCCGTATATCCAGTTGTGTTCATCCTCATATCCCGGGGTCATAAAGGCCTCATTGAATCTATGCCAGTTCTTTCCGTCTCGTGAACAAATGAAGATGCAGTCGGTAGATACTTTTCCGGTGCGATTTTCAATTCTCTCTGTGGCGGCTTTTTTTATCGGGTAACTGGTCATCTGCTGTATGTTTTCATTTAATTCTTTGCGCTCGTTGTACCTTACGGGAAATCCTATGAAAACATGAGCTCTCGGATATAATTCAATGTTGTTTGTGTACAGAGGATAATCAAGACCGTCATCAAAAGTTATCATCTCGGGTTTTGTCCAGTTGCGGAAATCATCGGAATACATAACTCTTATGTCACGAGTGGCATATGACCACATTTTGCTGTGGCTGTATATCTGAGTCATATCCAGCACTTCGCTGTTGTCAACTCCGATAATGTTATGGAAGCTTCTCAAATAGCATACGTATCGTTTTCCATCCCACATTGCAGTGTTTAAGGAGTCAAACGTCCCGTATCTTGTCATCGGATGCGAGAGTGTGAAGTGATAACCGTCATGGGAAACATAACAGCAAAGAGATGTTTTCGTTTCTCCGTCGGGATGGAGCATCATTGCCGGTCCTATTGCTTTGTATTTTTCATTATCCGGACAAGCGGGATTGGTGTCGAAGAAAACAAATATACCATCTTTAACTTTGTCGATGACAATGTTGTTTTCCTCAAAATCAGGATTGTCGTATATGTTTAGATGCGGCTTGTGCCATGTTACTCCGTCTTTGCTTTCGATTACGCAAACAAGCGGTTTCAGATCGTCATACCATGGCTGATAATACATCTTGTATCCCTTGTCATCTTTGACAATACAAGGATAGCTAATGCAAAATTTCTCATTCTTCTGATCAAATTCAAAGCAGCATTCTTTCTTTTCAGGGTGCATGACCTGCTGATAAGCGGTTGTTCTGTCATTATCTACCAGATAATCATCCCAGAATACCTGTCTGTCATTTCCAACGTTTAAAGCATCCATATTAAAGCCTCCGGTCAGTTATTTTTGTCGCCGTATTTAATTCTGTATTCTTCTTTTCCGAAATCTACAACTATTTCCGTTCCGTCAGAGAAAGTTGTTTTCTGAATCAGGTAATCGTCAGATAAAAAATCGTGACTTACCATTTCACAAAGTGCAAGTTTCTCCGCAATTGCACATGCATATTTTACTTGTTTGATCTGCTCATCCGTTGCGGTAATCGGACAGTATACCGGGTCACCATTCAGTATTGCATGAGAGTAGGCTCCGTCTTTGCCCGTGATTCCGAATCCAACAAAGTCTCCGCGGAAACCAATCCATGGAATTACAACACAGTCGTGGTAAACGAGGTTGGTCAATGGTATCGGAATCCCTTGTGCATCCATACTGTCAACACCCATATCGGTAGTTCCGTAAGGAGCATGGTGACAGAGAACCATAGATGGAAGAATACAGTCATGAATCTCTTCTGAAGAAGGAATAATTCCTTTATCCGTGAGGATATCCAGACAGTGCCTTCTGTCTATTGCACATTGTTCTCTTGTTGTCGGGTGATTTGGATCATAACACTCATCAAGATCTGCCACAGAGAACACATCGAGATATGCTGCTTCTATCTTTATTCCGAGTTTTTCAAATTCGGTGTAGTTTCTTCTGACATAATCGATAGCTCTGGTTGAACACAGATAAGTGTGCTCACCACCTGCCCAGTATGTTTTATACGGATATTTGCCGCCCGGTTTCATAGTTGCTTCTTCATATGAAAAATCCGGAGCATCAAGATAGTAATCTCTGTACTGATCGTGAATGCCGAAGATGTATCCGAGTTCTCTTGTTGTTTCACTCAGTTTCTTCATGCCTTCTGCGCCGCCCGCTTCTTCACTGGGCGGGAAGGGTGACGGGTGAAGGTTGTCATATCCACGAACTCCCCAGCCGTCAAAATGCGTATATGCTTTTTCTATTCCTCGTGCTTTGAGGGCTTTGAGTTCTTCTCCCCTTTGAGCAAAGGTGAAAAAGTAATCGTTTTTTTCGGGGTGCTCTTTATCATAAAAATTGCACTTAGGCTGAACGTGGGTGGATATTTTTGTGTGAATTATGGGGCACCCGATAAGTCGGGCAACATTTGGATTCTTGTCTATCTTTTCTTTTAATGTGACGAGTCGTCCGTTTTCTTTGACATATGCACGATAACACTTTGCTATAACGTTGTAGTCACACGGTTCTCTGAAACAGAAAATCATCTTGCGGATATATCCCATTTTTCCAAGTGTCGGTCTGAACATAGGTGCGACTCTGTCATCATCCATCAGATACCTTGCATCGTACGGAGTATCGAATATGGCTGCATATCCTGCGCCGTTTTTTACTTGTCCGTACAAAGGCATATATGCATCACGGCCGAAAACGAAACCGAATTTGATGTTTACTCTAGAACCTGCTGGCACGAGTGTCCCCTGCATACGAGGAAGAACAGTATATCCTTCTCCTGCTTTTGCTCCGTAATCGAATGGAGCAGGGTAAGCAACTGTCTCAATGGCTCCGAATCCATCTCCGTCAACACGCAACTCGAAAACCAGGTTTTCTGTTGTTGTGTCAACATAAACGTGGGTCATAATCGTTATGTTTTTTTGTGAAATGTCAAAAAACGACCTTACGCCATCATATGTGCCTGATTTTGTTGCTTTTACTTCATATGGGCGTGGAAATTCCAATATCTCTCCGGATGAAAATAGGATGTATGGCCTTTTTGTCATAGTCCATACTTTGCCGGATTTCAAAGTAACTTTGCACTGGACATTTTCAGCGTCAACGTTCAGAACATAGCTGTCTCTTTTTATTTCAAATACTTCCATAGAAAACCTCTCATGTTTTGTGCTTACGCAAAAAGTATACCACGAAAAATTAAAATTGTTAACATTAATATTCGGTTACTACAAGAATAGAATTACAATTCCTCATTGGACAGCAAAACTCGCGACCGAAGTCGCGAGTAGTTCACTTAATAATGAGAAATATAACTGCTACGATAATCAAAATGATAATAGCAATCTTGATTACGGATTTCCAAACAAACGGAACATAGTAGCTTATTGATGCGTAAATAGGGTTAATAAATCTGTCGAGAAGATTGGAAAGCAATTCTTGTTGGGAACTCTTGATGTTGCTTTCCATGTGACAATCTTTACAAAGAACCATGGTCTCCTTATTTTCAACCGTGTATTCTTCCTACTCTATGTCATCAGTGCTTGGATTTCCGCATCTGGCAAAATTGGTCCACATCTTCTGAACTGTGCGGGCAAGGTTTTCATCGCCTCTGTCACCGGTATATATTGTTTCATCGAGGTTGTCAAAAACATACGCGAGTTCAACTGCATGACATGCTTTTCGGAATTTGAGTCCGGATGGCTCTGTCCAGTAGTACATGTACGTCTTCCCACCATTTTTCTTGTGTTCATCAGATTGCCTTATTGATGGCAAACGGAACATAATCTCATTGTAGAATTCGGATATCTTCCAGATACTGTGTCCGGATAAGCCTTTCATGAACTTTTTGATGTTTTCCTTGCTTTTTTTGTCCAGTTTCGCAATGTCATTTTCAAATTTTATGCTTGCCGGGAACACCCGTGACTTCAGATAATATGAAGTGACCCCCAAATTTGCAAAGCCGTGGATTTACCCTTATAATTCATAGTGAATTTCAAAAACCACAAATTACGGGAATTACCGCACACAAATGGAGGTCACTATGATAAGAATACTAAAAATTGGCATGGATGTCCATAGCAAATCGTACGCAATTTGCGTTGTTGAGCCAAAACTTGGCGAAGATCCAGAACTATTATACGCAGAGGAAACAGAAGCGAGCTATACTGCCGTTCTGGAAATCATTTCGAAACTGAAAAATCTGTACAAGAATGATCGACTCGACATAACCTGTGGGTATGAAGCTGGATGTCTGGGGTTTACTCTTCAAAAGCAGTTAGCATCGGCTGGAGTCAAGTGCGTAATACTTGCTCCTTCAACAATGGAAGTGCCAGGAGGCAAGCGCATCAAGACAGATAAACGGGATGCCTGGTTAATTGCAAAATGCCTTGCTACAGGAGGCTTCAAAGAAATTCACATTCCCACCGAAAAAGATGAGGATGTCCGCGACTATATGCGAATGCGAGAAGATGCAGTCGAACTTCAAAAAATGATCAAGCAGAAAATTGGCGCTTTCTGTTTAAGACATGGGTTTAAGTACGATGGCAACAAGTGGACGGACCGCCACGTAAGATGGATGGAATTACTGCCTCTCAATGCTTTTCAGCGTGAAATTCTAAACGAATATATGATACAGTTTAGATATTACAAAGACAAGATTGCATACTTGGACAGACGAATAGAAGAGCTGGCTTCTGAAGAACAATACAAGGATCATGTTAGAAAACTGAGATGTTTCATCGGAATAGAAACAAACACGGCCCTATCTTTGCTTGTTGAAATCGGGGATTTCAAAAGATTCAGCAATGCAAAAGAATTTTCTGCATACGTTGGGCTGGTACCTGGTGAGAATTCCAGTTCAGATAACACCATTCGATTGCCTATCACCAAGTCCGGGAACAAACATGTAAGAAAAGTTCTTGTAGAGGCTGCACAGTGTCTTTGCAGAGGACAAGTTGGCACCAAATCCAAAAGACTCGTAGCAAAACAAAATGGAAATGATCCTAATGTGTTGGCATATGCAGATAAAGCAAATGAACGACTTAGAAGAAAATACTACAGGATGGTCTTTAGGGGAAAACATCGCAACGATGCAGTAGCTGCAATTGCCAGAGAACTCGCGTGCTTTGTTTGGGGAATGGTAACAAACCATATTGCATAACTCTATCCGCTCGCCGCGGTGGCAGGGGAAAGGAATGGCTTCCTTTCCCAATCCGATATTATCCATATTGTGCTTTGTCAAGAGGCAGGCGGTTGTATTTTTACTGACATGCAGTAAAAATCTCCACCGGCAAGTATGCCCCCTTGACAATTGATGTCATAATTTAAAACAACTGAATATTTTCCCTAATAGCAAACCATAGCGATATTTTGAACGGGTCATGCAGAATACAAGTCTGAACTATATGCGACATGACTTTGTTGGCACTGATTTTTCTGGTGATCCACGTTTTTAGATAGCATAGTTCGCGGCGGACCAATTAGCGTGTGGTATCCAATCCACGGATAAGAGTGTGGCCAAATGCCGGGGACTCTGTAGCATGGCTTGTTCAAAATGTCGTTATGGGAAAAAATATGTGACTTTTTGAAATTTGCCTCTTGACAGGGGTCCCATCATAAGAGTCATGAGTGGTTCACGGGCATGCTGAATCTGTAGGGAATTATTCCTCCAAGTTCGCCTACCCAGTAATTCAGTTCATCGGCATTCGTCCCTATGAGCATGTCAATGTCTTTGGCTTTTCCTTCTTTATATTATTTCCTTAGGTCAAAACAATGGTTTTTTGAATGTGTTTTGGAGTTGGTAGTCCCAAAATTGTGAAAAATGAAAAACCCTCTGCATTTTAAATGCAAAGGGTCAGTTTTTCACTGTCTTTCTATGAACTTTTTCCTTTTGTTTGAGAATAATAAAATTTATCCTAAAGAGAATAGATTTGATTCTCCAAAAACAACCTGGTATTAGTCGCTAACAAAAGGAATTAATGCCATGTGACGTGCTCTCTTAACTGCGACTGTGAGTTCGCGCTGATGTTTAGCGCAAAGACCTGTTACTCTACGGGGCAGTATTTTATAACGCTCTGAGAGGAACTTTTTCAGTCTTGTAACGTCCTTGTAGTCATCTATGTTACGTTTTTCTTCGCAGAAAACGCAAACTTTTTTCTTTCTGGCATGCATTGGGGGACGTGAAGTCTTCTGTACATCTTTATCCATTGATGTAAATCCTCCTGATTAAATTACATTGAGAACGGCAAATCAGAATCGCTGTCAACTTCTTCAAATTTTGGAGCATCTGTGTCAGATGAATCAAATGAAGGGGCTTTGGAATCTGCGCCATCAAATCTTGCAGCTGCTTCGCTCTTCTTTTCTACGAATGAAGCTTCGTCTGCAAGAACTTCAGTTACGTAACGCTTAATTCCATCCTTGTCGGTATAGCTTCTGTTCTGAAGGGAACCAACGATGCAAATTGCATTACCTTTTCTGAAGAATTTTGTGATGAATTCGGCGGTGTTTCTCCAAGCAACAATGTTGAAAAAGTCGCTCTGTGGAGCTTCACCAGATCTTGTGAAACGACGCTGAACGCCGATTGAGAATGTGGTAACTGTAGCATTGCCTGCAGTTGTCTTGAGTTCTGGATCTGCGGTTAAGTGTCCTATCAAAATGACCTTGTTTAAGCTTGCCATAAAAACCTCCGAAATTAAAGTTTAATTGTCAGATAGCGCATTACGCCTTCTGTGATGTTGAAGACACGGCTGAGTTCTTCTACGAATTCAGGGCCGGCTGTGTATGTAACGAGTACATAGTAAGCTTCTGTCTTTTTGTTGATGGGATATGCTAGTTTACGCTTTCCCCATTCTTCAAACTTTTTAACTGAACCATTTGATTCAATCAATGATTTGAATTTGTCAACGACAGCAGTTGTTGTATCATCGTCTACAGAGCAGTCTACTGCGTAAAGTGTCTCATAAACGACTTCATCGGAATCAACTTCAGTTGTCTCAGTTGTTTCAACTGTTTCTTCAACTACTTGTGTTTCCTCAACAACGGTTTTTTCTTCTTCCATTGTAAATACCTCCTTATGGACTTTTGACCGGCATTCGATGATGTCGGCAAGGAGAAAATTCGATAGTATTCGATTTTCTACGGGGGAATTATATCATCCACTATTTTTTTTGTCAATAAAATATTTTAAATACCACAAAAACACTTGATTTTTCGTTTTTCTTATGATAATATACCCTTTGCATTTGACCCTCGGGTCATCAAAGAAATCAGTAATATCTGTGGTATTTTGCCACTGAATAGATATGGAATGGAGTATAAAAATGGGAGTTGTACAGATTCTTTGCGGATCAATACTTGTTGTATTGGCAGTTGTAATCACAGTATTTATTCTTCTGCAGAACAGTAAGAAAACAGGCCTTAACAGTGTTATGGGCGGTGGTTCAGACACTTATGCAGCTAAGAACAAACTCGGTATGAAAGACAAAAAACTCTCAAGAGTTACAACAATTCTCGCAATCGTATTTGCAGTAGTTGCTCTTGTCTCTTACCTGATTATCTGATAATTCAAAACAACACGGATGGCTGTATTCTTACAGCCATTTCTACTATCATGACAAAGGAGATGCTACGGTGAAGAAAAACAAGAACAATGTTAACTGGAAGAGAATAGTTGCTCTTGTGCTTGCGATTCTCTTTTTCCTGAGTGCTCTGGGTACGGTTATTTTCTACCTGGTGCAGTGATATCTTGTGACAAAAAACGAACCCTTCTCGGCTCATTGGCTGAGAAGGGTTTTGGTTTTCTAAGATGTCAATTAATAGCTGTCATCAACTGCGTTGATTTTGGATACAAGTTCATTTATATCTGCGTTGATTGAACTTAGGTTCTTTTCTGCATACTTTGTGTAATTATTCTTTTTGTTGGAAACCATTGTTGAAATATATCCAACAAATCCGCCGACTGACACGATTTCATCAAGATAACCCTGATCGTAAACGCGGCTGTTAAGAATAATGTCAAGCATTTCTGCAGATTCTTCATCGCTTGTGTATGTGTACTTGTATGTATTGATGAATGCAGGACGAACAATCATTGATGAGTGGTAAGCAAACAAAGTTAAAAAGTCTGATGCCACGTCAACATCCGCATATGATGTAGGAATAGCAAGAGGAGAAACGGCATGTCTGTTTACATAGCAGTGATACTCATCCTGGTTTTCATCGAGAAGAGGAAGCGGTAAAATGCCGATTCTGAGATCTTCTGCGTTGGACATTCTTCTCAAAACGTCGAGAACTTCGCCACCAAACAATGTTGTTCCGTTCTGAAGTGCTGTCTGAACTGATGTGTATCCTGTCATGATATATGATTCAACATTGAGGAAGTGAATCATTTTGTCAAGGACATCTGAGCCTTTTTCTGTTGGAACTGCAGCAACAAGTGTGCTTCCGTCAGAAGAAATATCAACGGTTCTTTCTCCGGTTGCAAAGTAGAATCCCTGAGCATTCTGGTCTGTTGAAATGAATCCCAAAATATCAGCATCCGATCCTTCGGAGAATGTGTACTGCTGGTCGCCGTTAACGTCGTTCTTAACTGTTTCCATCATGGTTTCCATGGCATCCCATGTCCACTGTTTATCTCTTACCATCTGGTAGATGTCTGTTTCAGAGAATTTGGATTCATATACGCTCTTATTGAAGAAAACAATCCATGAGCCTTTGAATGTGCAGATAGACCAGTCGCCAACAATGTTGAACAGTTTTCCGTTAATTGCAAAACTGTTTATGTAGTTTTGATCAAAATAACTCTGAGAGAAATCCACATCAAGTTTGAGCAGGTTATAATAGTTTCCGCTCACATAACTTTTAATGGGTCCGTAGAGTTTTGTTGCAGCAATATATCTGCCGGCACCTGAAGCCAAATCTGCATTGAATCCGTTATCTTTTCCACCTGAATCTACTTCTATTGTGCAATTGTACAAATTGTGCATGATATCATTTCTTTCAAAAACGGCATCATTTACTGCATCGTTTGAAATTGCCTCAACCCAGAAGTCTTTTCCATCTTCCCACGAATCATCTGCATCGCAGTTTGAAGAGATAAGGAAGGTGCGTCCACCGAAATCAACATCTTCATATCCTGACAGTCTTTCGCGTCCGGTAATAACAGTTGTTTCGGGTTCTGTTGTTGTGTCTTCCTCAGTTACTGTTGCTGTGGTTGTGTTGTCGGATTTTGCAGTTGTTGTATCGTCCCTGTTGGCCGTTGTATCAGCTGCTGTTGTATTTGTGTTGTCAGTGTTGCCACTGCACGAAGCGACAAATAAAACCACGGAAGCAACCATTATGACTGAGAGCAAGACTGTCAATATTTTCTTTGCCATAACATTCTCCCTTTCTTGGTTTTTTGGTTATAAATTATGACTTGTGCCTTTTATTATAAAACAATTTTCAATTGTTGACAATATCTAGTTTGGCAAATCGAATATTTCGTTTTCCGAAAACAGAGATATATGATTGTCTTCAAGAAGGGAAGCTGTTATACCTTTGCCCTCTCTTAAATGCTTTGAAAAAGAGCCATCGTAAACAGAATGCGTTCCGCACGAAGGGCTGTTTTCTTTCAGCAATGCTTTTTTGCATTTGTTTTGTGAAAGAATGTTCAGGGCCTCTTCTGCACCTTTGGAGTATTCTTCGGTGACGTCGCGACCGCTTTCCATAAGCACTCTGTCATTACATATCTCAGATGGAGTTCTCGGAGTCGGAAGTCCGCCCAGTTGCTCAGGGCAGATTGGAACAAGGGTGTACCTGATTCTCAGCTTTTGAATGATATCTTCTTTCAATCCTTTGCTTTTTCCGTTATATCTGCACGGATTTCCCAAAAGACAAGCGCTGATTCCTAGATTTTCCTTTTCTTCCGTTTCGCTCTTTTCGACCAGAAAGAAAAACGGAGATTTAGGTGAATTGACTATTCTGAATTTGGAACAGCACAAAACTTTTCTGTCACAATATGACAACAGCTCTTCAATTAGGTTGCCTTCGATTGTCCCTTCTTTGTGGCCGGGATAAACAGCTATGAGAAGAGCTCCTCCAAAATCAAGAAGTTCAGTCGCAGAAACGATTGCTTCCAAAGTGGTTTCATGCTTTGTTGTTATACTCTTGTCCCCTCCGGGAAGGTAACCGAGATTGAACATGCCTGCACATATTTTATCTCTTACATATTGTTTGACATTGGAATGGGAATCGAGAATAAGGTTTACATTTGTCACACTGTTTTCTTTGAGAAGTTTGTCTGTGTTTTCAAGCGCGGTTTTTTGAATATCAAATGAGAATACTTTGCCTGATGGACCAACCATTTGGCTTAGCCACAGTGTGTCATGTCCGTTTCCCATTGTGAAATCGACGACCGTTCCTCCTTCTTTTATGTGAGGAGTCAGCAGTTTCTTTTCTATCTCGAGTAAATCAATCATTGTACATTTCCTTTTCAAAATACCTAATTATGGATTCTTTATCCGTATTAAGCTTTCCGCTTATCATGGTTTCCGAACCACCGCACTTTCCGTTCAGGTCAGTGGATATCTTCTTGGATAAGTTTCTGAGATTCATGTCTTTGGATTCACAAACGAATAAGTACCCGTCATCTGCATCAGATATTGCCGCACATATTTTTTCTGTTTTGCCAATGAGCAAATTGCAGAGTTTTCTCAAGTCATCAATTCCGAACATGGGCACATACTTGCAAATGCTCTCATTTGTATTTTGTACACTGTCAGCTATTATTTCCGACATTGCAAACCGTATTTTTGCTCCTTCGGCTTTTGAAGCATCAAGAAAATCCAGTTTTTCTTTCAGAGCAGGCACCAGATCGTTTTGCGGAGCAGAGAGAATGCTAGATAAAACTTCATCCTGTTCGGCACGGCTCCTGTAGTCCTCATATGCGTCATATCCGCTCTTCATTGTTATTCTTATTCCGTTTTTGTATTTGATGAATCCAAGGATTTTTATGACACCTATCTGACCTGTGTACTTGACATGAGGAGCACAGCACGCACACATATCTATTCCTTTTATTTCAACAATTCTGACTTTTCCTTCAAGTTCGCCCTTGCTTCTGTAATCAAGCGTTTCAAGTACAGATTCTTCGGGGTAATAGCAGATTACTTCGACATTCTCATACACTGCCTTATTGGCTAAAAACTCAATCTCAGACAGCTGCTTTGAAGTCAGCAATCCGTTGAAGTCGCATGTTGTGAATTCTCTTGAAAGATGGAAGCCGACATTGTTGAATCCGTATTTTCTGTGAATGAGCGAAGAAACAATATGTTCAGCTGTGTGATTCTGCATTTTTCTGAATCTCTCTTCAAAGAATAGGCTACAGTGAACCACCGAATCCTTTTCAACGGGAGTCTTTCCCTGGTGAACTATTTCTTCGCCTTTGTAGTAAGTATCCAATATTTCGGATTCCCCAATTTTACCCTTATCTCCGTACTGACCTCCGCTCTCCGGAAAGAAAGCGGTTTTGTCCAATACTATTTCAAATCCTTTGTCAATTGGTGTACATGAAATTACGGTTGCGTCAAATTCTGTTATAAAACTGTCTAAATCGTATAGTTTTTCGGTCATAATCAATTCCTTTTATTGAATAAGCGTGTTTTTTTCGATATAATATTATTGTATTCGGAGGCTCTCATGAGATTGTTTGTTGCCATAGATTTTTCGCCAAAAGAAAAACAGATTTTTACTTCCAATGCAGAAGTTCTCAAAAAAGCCGGCGTCAAAGGCAATTTTTCGAGAAGCGAGAATTATCACATAACCTTGGCCTTTCTCGGTGAGGTGGACAAGAAAGATCTTGGCAGACTGAAAAATGTTCTTAACTCCATTGATTTTAAGCCTGTAAGTGTATCGGTCAACGGGGTTGGTTGTTTTAAAGACATTCTCATCATGAATGTTGAGCATAATACTGCACTTGATTGTCTGGCAAATTCAGTCAGAACAGCACTAGATAACGGGAAGTTTTATTACGACAGAAAACCATTCAAGGCACATATGACAATGGCAAGAGAAGTGAGATTTCCGGAAGGAAAAAGTGTTTCGGAACTGTCAAATCTGACAGTGCCATGCACAACCATTAAAGACGAAATAATATTGTTTGAGAGTACTCGCATAGACGGAAGACTAACTTACAGCAAACTGTATTCGAAGAGTGCTTCCACATAATATTTTACGTAAAAGTGCGAATTATTGCAATAATATAAGGGAAATAGCGAAAGGCAGGATAAAATATGGGTTTATTTGATGATATCAAGAAAAATTTCAATCAGGCGGGACAGGAGTTGTCCAACAGTCTGAACAAAGGAACTGAACATGTTCAGATTACCCTCAACAACAATGAACTTAAGAGTTCTCTGGAAGACAAGTACAAAGAGATAGGTAAAAAGTTCTTTGAGGAGAAAAAAGAAAATGCTCCCGAGGGTTTTGAAGAACTGTTCAAAGAAGTTGATGAAAAATTGAAGAAAATAGAAGAAAACAACAAAAAACTCGAAGAACTCAAAAACAAAGACAACAAAGAAAACAAGGAAGATACAAATTCTGAGAAAGATGACTAAGGGGTACTTATGCATAAAAAGGTACTTGTACTTGCATGTTTCATATTCTGTGCGGTTCTGATAATGGTTTCATGTGCCGGAAACATGTCTCAGATTTCCACCGAAAGTGAAATAATCGAGACTGTTGCCGACAAAACAGAAGAGACTGTTAATCCGATAACAACTGACACAGAAGAGACAGACTTGCAGGAATCATTAACAACACAGGCCACGACAGAGAAGCCTGTTGTCACTAATATTGTCACCGGAGAACCCGTCGAAATAAAGGTTTATGAGATAACAATAACCTATGTTTTCAGCGACGGCACCAAAGCTGCGCCTTCGAGAAAGGCACAGTATGAAGCAGGCACACATCTATATGTAGAATCACCTGAAATAGAGGGGTACGAACCAAATTTGAAATATGTTGAATGGAGTTCAATCTCAAGAGAAAAAGTCTTCAGAGTGGTGTATTCTCCAATAGAAGAAAATACAACTGAAGGAACTGAACAGTAGAAATGTGATTCACATTTTGGACCGCAAAAATGCGGTCCATTTTTGGTTTCTTAACAACCTAGTTGTTAAGGATTGAAAAATTACAGGTTGTAAACTACGCGCCAGTTTAACAACCTGTAAGATGGTTAATTGATTTGGAAAGTGAAGAATTTTAGATAATCTGTCTCCGGTACATTCATGAGAGTTGGATGGTCAGGAGACTGGCGTCTCTGCTCAATTAATTTCAATGTGACACCCGCATCAAATGCTGCAGATTTGAGCATTTTTATGAATCTGTCAGTGTCCATAAAATGAGAACACGAACAGGTTGCAAGAAAACCACCGCGAGGAAGAATTTTCATAGCCCTGAAGTTTATTTCCTTGTATCCTCTCTCGGCATCGGAAATTGTCCTTCTGCTCTTTGTGAATGCAGGGGGATCGAGGATTATAAAGTCAAATTTTGCGTGTTCGTCAACAAGCCTGGGCAATGTGTCAAATACGTTTTCGCATCTAAACTCTATTTTATCATCCAAACCATTCAGTTTTGCGTTTTCTTTTGCGTTGTCTATGGCTTCTTTGGATACATCTACAGCGACTACCGAATTGGCTCCGCCTTTTGCTGCGTTCAAAGCAAAGGAACCTGTGTGAGTGAAACAATCCAATACTGTTTTGCCACGCGCCAGCTTTGAGACTGCAAGGCGGTTGTATTTCTGGTCAAGGAAGAAACCTGTTTTTTGTCCATGTTCTATGTCGACATTATACTTGATTCCGTTTTCTGTTATTTGGACAATGCCGTTTGTGTTATTGTCTCTGTAATACCATCCATCGAGAGCATCAAGGCCTTCGAGTGATCTTATGCTTGATTCACTTCTCTCATAAATGCCCTTGATTATTACCCCGATTTCACATAGATGACGTACGAGGGAAGTGTACAAAATGTCTTTTCTCATTTCCATCCCGTAAGAAAGAATCTGACTGACCAGTATATCTTCGTATTTATCCACGGTGACTCCGGGAAGTCCGTCTGCTTCTCCGAAAACAAGTCTGCAAGACGAAAAGTCTTCTCCCATCACTGCAAGTCTGTAATCCAAAGCATACTTTATCCTGCGCTCAAAGAACTCTTTTTCAAATGTTTCGTTTGCATTGTTTGACAGTATTCTGATTCGAATCTTGCTGGATTCACTAAGCAGTCCCGATCCAAGATATGTTCCTTTCTCAGAAAACACATCGACAATTGATCCGTTTGGAACGTTTTCAGGTCTGTCGATTACCTCATCTTCAAATACCCATGGGTGTCCGGATTTTAAAGAATCGGTCGCTTTTTTTGTTATTGTAAATGACGGGAATATTCTTGTTTGCTTCATTGAAATCACCATTCCTTTGCCTTGATTAAGTATACCAAAAAAACACGCGAAATAAAATCCGAATGTTTAAAGAGGGCGAAGAAAATTGTGCGAAAAGAGTGCTAGTGAAGAAAAACATTTCAATTTTAATTAAATACGTGATATAATGTTAGAAAAGTATTGCGTTACACGCGCAAAACTATTAGGGACGAAACATGACTTTTTATTTAAGCATCTTTATCCTGACTGAACTAATGATGATAGCAATGGTGCTTCACGTTGCTCACTATTCAGGATTCACAAAAACACAAAAAACGTGGTATTTGCTGACATTCATAGCAATCATGTTGTGCTCAGGGGCAGAGTTTGCAGTTCACTGCGGTTACTATGTCCCGTCTATGAAGTTGTTCATGACCATACTTACCGTGTTGCAGTTTTCAATTGCGCCCATGCTCGGAATACTGTTTGTCGGTGCGCTTGGTCTTGGCAAGCAGAAGAGGATCGCGGTCGCATTTTTGGCGGTAAATCTTGTAGTTGAAACAATTGCAGCTCCGTTCGGATGGGTATTCTATTACACAGACGAAGGATATTTCCGCGGAAATCTGTTCATCATATACGAGATTTTCTACTTCCTCAGCCTGATCTATCTCGTTGTAGGCATGATAGTTGTCGGAAGAAAGTTCAAAAACCGTGACGCGCGTACGATTATCATGGTAATTGTTGTTTTGGTTGCCGGCATAGTGCCAATGACTTTGTACCAGATACATGTCACATACATCGCTGTTGCCATTAGCTCCATAATATGTTATGTGTACTACAATGACTTGGTTCAGCAAGACATTCAGGCAGAACTGATTGCAAATCAGGAAAAGATGTCCGGTATGCAGTCTCACATCATAACTGGACTTTCCAGCTTGATTGAAAGCAGAGATATGGAGACTGGAGAACATGTTTCAAGGACCGCTTCGTATGTTAAAAAGATTGCAAAATATGCAAGAAGCGAAGGCGTATACTCTGATCAAATCGATGACCATTTCATATCCATGCTTTCGATGCTTGCACCAATGCATGACATAGGAAAAATAGTTGTATCAGACCAGATTCTGAAAAAGCCCGCTAGGCTTACTCCTGAAGAATTTGAAATGATGAAAAAGCATGCTGAATCGGGAGGCGATGTTGTAAAGAAGGTGCTCGACGGATTGGCTGATGAAGAATATGTTCTGTTTGCTTCAGACATTGCATCTTACCACCATGAGAGATGGGACGGCACAGGATATCCTCACGGAATTGCCGGCGAAGATATTCCGCTTGCTGCGAGAATAATGGCGATTGCAGATGTGTTTGATGCCCTTATTTCAAAACGCTGTTACAAGGAAGCAATACCGAGAGAAGAAGCGTACAAGATTATTGAGGAAGAATCCGGAACCCACTTCGATCCGAAACTGGTTGAAGTGTTCCTGAGACATAAAGAAGAATTCTGATATTTTTTGGGGGCCTTATGGAACTTTCGATGCACTTGAATTACGTCATGAGCAGAGTCTTCGGAGAAAAACTGAGTATTTCCGAAGCTGCGCGTTTGTGTCGCAATTCAGGCTTTGGATATGTGGATTATTCACCTGATGTTCAGAAAGACGATTGGAAAGAATGCGCATATCGCGACAAGGAAGTTCTTGACAAGGCCGGAATCAAAGTGGAACAGACCCATGCTCCTTTCAACAGGTACAGACAATATGACGATGACAAGTTTTGGACATATTTCTCCAGACTCTTTGAAGCATCATCAATTTTGGGTGCCAAATATGTAGTGGTGCATGCTGATGAATACAGGACATTTGACAGATATGACGAGCGTGAGATACTGGATTTCACATATGAATACCTTGCTCCTCATGTAGATTATGCATCATCTCACGGAATGACAGTCGCAGTCGAAAATGTATTTGAAGATAACAATTACAGGTGGCCTCTGATAGAAGGAAAATCACGTTTTACTTCCAGAATTGAAGAACTGCTGAGTGTATTAGAGAAATTTGCATCTCCGAATGTTGCCTGCTGCTGGGATTTCGGTCATGCAAAATGTGCATATGGCAATGAAGGTATGACCGATGCATTAGAGAAGGTCGGAAAGTACGTTGTATGTACGCATGTTCATGATAACTACTATGATAAAGACCTTCACGTTCCTCCTTTCCTAGGCGAGACAGACTGGCAATCAAATATGGCCATGCTCAAAAAGGTTGGGTATACAGGAAAGTTGTCATTTGAACCTGGATACGGAAGCATTCCAAAAGAATTGATGCAGATGTATCTTGATGTTTTTTGGAAGACTGGTGAGTATTTGAAAAAACTCTTTGATGGAGAGTGATATGAGACACATAGATTTTAAGGATGTTGAACTTAAGTCGGGATTCTGGAAGACAAAACAGGAAATGGTCAGCAAGACCACAATTTATTCTGTTTATTCCAGATTTGTCGACACTGGCAGAATTGACGCATTTAAGTTCGATTGGCAAGAGGGAAAAGAGAATAAGCCACACATATTCTGGGATTCAGATGTTGCCAAGTGGATTGAAGGTGCCTCATACATCCTGGCAAAGAAAAAAGATAAAAAACTGGAAAAGTGCATTGATGCAATCGTCGAACAAATAGAAAAAAACCAGTGTGATGATGGTTACTTCAACATATATTTTACTATTGTCGAGCCTGAAATGAGATTCCAGTTCAGACACATGCATGAATTGTATTGTGCAGGTCATCTTATTGAAGCAGCTATTGCTTACTACGGGGCGACGAAAAAGAGAAAATTTCTTGACCTGATGATCAGGTATGCTGACTACATATACTTGCGATTCTATGTAAAGAGAGACTGTGGATTCACAACTCCCGGCCACGAAGAAATTGAACTTGCGCTGGTTAAGTTGTACAAGGTGACGAATGATGAAAAATACCTGACACTGGCCAAGTATTTCATAGATGAAAGAGGCGGGCCAAACGACATAAAAGAAGAGAAGTACGACGGGGTATGCAATCAGTCGCATTTGCCTGTTGTAGAGCAAGAAGAGGCGGTTGGCCATTCTGTCAGAGCAATGTATCTCTATTCGGGAATGGCAGATGTTGCCTACCTGACCGGGGATGAAGAGTTAAAAAATGCCTGCAAGCGTCTGTTTGACGACGTGACGACGAAAAAGATGTACATAACAGGTGGAATTGGATCATCAGGTTGCGGAGAAGCATTTACCGTTCCTTATGATTTGCCCAATCTCGTCTCATATACTGAAACCTGTGCAGCTATAGGCCTGGTTTTGTTTGCTCGCAGAATGATGCTTCTGGATTTTGATTCGAAATATGAAGATGTCATTGAAAGAGTCATTTACAACGGATTTCTTTCATCAACATCTCTTGACGGGAAATCGTTTTTCTATGAAAATCCGCTTGAAATAATTCCTTATCTCAGCGAAAGAGATAACAAAAACAACAATGGCTGGAGATCAATCCATTTTCCCGCCAAAAGCAGAAGCGAAATCTTTTCGTGTTCCTGCTGTCCGCCGAATATAGTGAGGCTCATTCCTTCGATAGCAAACTATTTGTATTCCTGCGAAGGCGACACCATATTCGTTCATCAGTTCATGCACAGCAGCGCAACCATTGACTTAAACGGCAAAACTGTCAAAATTCTTCAAAAGACAAGTTACCCCAATAACGGTAAAGTTGAGTTGACTGTTGAGGGAGGAGACTGCACGGTTGCAGTCAGAGTGCCTTTTTGGTGTGAAAAAACATTTGAAACCAAAAAGGGATATGCGTATTACCAGGTAAAAGACGGCGGGCCATTGTCAATAGACTTCGGAATGCCGATCAGTTTCATAGAATCGAACAGAAGGGTGATACTGAACTGCAGAAAATATGCTCTTATGCGTGGTCCTGTCGTGTATTGTCTTGAAGGAATAGACAATCCGAAACCTTTGAGAGATATACTTGTAGATACAAAATCCAGGGTTCGTGTTGAAAAAGATGATTTGATGCTTTTGCCCAAGCTTAAATGCAAAGGGTATATAAGAAAAATGAATGATGACAGTTCACTGTATGTGAAAAAGCAATCAATCGATGAGAAAACAGATATAACATTTATTCCGTACTACGCGTTTGCCAACAGAGGAGAAGAAGAAATGCTTGTATGGTTTCAGACTAAGCAATAACTAGAGGTGTTTCATGGGTAGCAAGAAAAGATTATTTAACAGTTCTCACAGAATGTTTTTCTTGGTGGTGTGTGTGGTAATGGCGATTATAACTCTTGCAGCAGGAGTGCTGCTCACCATTCGTTCGGTCAACGAGTTAAAAACAGTCCTCTGGAACCACATGGCATCAGTTGCGGATCTTGCAGCTGAGTTGATTGATGGGGACGAGTTGAAACAGTTAACTGAAGATGATTCACCATTGCTGGATCCGGAAACCGGTGCAAGAGTAGCTGATGGATCTGAGAGATACAGCAGCATCGAGAGTATTCTGCTCCAGGTAAAAGCATCTCAAAAAGACGTGAACGTTCAGTACATTTACATAACCAAGTATGAACAGGGACACCAGGTTTTTGTGGTGGATCCTGATGTTGAAAAACCCGCTAAATATGGGGATGAAGTTGTTTATACACCATCCCAGGAAAAGGCATGGGCCGGAAAAACATCTGTAGATGATCAGCCATATGCTGATGAATGGGGTTTATATTATTCTGCATGGAGTCCTGTCATGGATTCAACGAACAGAGTTGTGGGTCTCGTTGGCATAGATTTTGAAGCAAGCGAAATAACAGGTCAGCTTGTTTATTCAATAGTCATTATAATCGGAGCATCATTATTGCTTTTGGCTTTGAATATTCTCATATTTATTACATACTCGTTCAATGAAAGAAAACACATAAAACAGCTCAGCAGTGAAGTGGCAAATCTTTCGGATAACCTGAAGACGATGTTTGATGAGATTGAAGGTGTTGAGACTGAAGAAGAAGAGAATGAAAGCGAAGAGTCAATTTCCGATCAGGACTTTGCAAAATATGTCCATGAAAAGACAATTGCAATGACTCAGAGATTGCGCAAACACACGGCGTATATGATGCAGCAAGCCAACATAGATTTTCTCACAAAGGTCGGAAATACAAGAGCATATTCCGCAGAAAAGGGTGAAATGCAGGAAAAAATTGATGAGGGAGAAGCAAACTTTGCAGTTGCTGTTTTTGACATTAATGACCTCAAGGAAATAAACGACAAATTCGGACATGAAAACGGAGATATCGTTATAAAGGCAGCTGCAGATGCATTGAAGAAAGCATTCGCAGGGTACAATGTTTATCGTATCGGAGGCGATGAGTTTTCAGTAATTCTGCCTTCAGTTACAGATAAGAGAGTTGATCTGCTGTTCGAACTGCTTGCGGTTGAAATTGAAATAGTCAACAAGACGATTGGAAACAATGTTGTATTGTCCATGTCTAAAGGCTATTCAATGTTTGATCCGGAATATGACAGGAATTTCAAAGAAGTATTTGTACGCGCAGACAACAATATGTATGCTGAAAAAGACAAGTACCATCAGTCAATGAAAAAGAGCGTTTTGTAATACAATTGTTGGCATGTAAATTCCTTGTGCAAAGGAGATTAGATATGGAAAGAAATCACGAAGTCACGAATGTTCAGCCATTGCTTAACGAGCAGGGCAACCCGAGAGAACCAGGGTGGTCTCGTTCACTTATTCAAAAGTACGACAGAAGTATGATAAAAGCTCCTAAATGGAGAATTAAAGAATGGGACTATTATCTCATCCTGAGCGACAAATTTGCCGGAGCATTCACTATTTCTGATGACGGATATATAGGGCTTCAGTCAGTATCCCTTCTGTCATTTGAAAATGAGCCGTGGGAGCACACTGAAACCGTTCTGAACGCATTTCCATTGGGAAAACTCAAACTCCCGAATAAATCTTCTGATTGCACAACTGAATACTCGGACAAGAGACTTCAGATGAAGTTTGTTTCAGAAAACGGAAAAAGGCATATAACGTGTCATTTTGAAAAGTTTTTTCAGGACAAGCCATTTGATTGTGATATAGTTCTGGATCAGCCAGATATGGACTCCATGGTCATAGCAACTCCGTGGGACAAAAAGCATGCTTTTTACTATAATCAAAAAATAAACTGTATGCGCGCATCCGGATACATGGAATATGACGGCAAAAAATATGTGTTTGACCCTTCGACAGACTTCGGAACACTTGACTGGGGTAGAGGTGTGTGGACATATGACAACACATGGCTCTGGGGATCAGGCAACGCAGATATAAACGGAAATACATTTGGGTTTAATATTGGATACGGATTTGGTAACACAAAGGCGGCATCAGAAAATGTTATCTTCTATAACGGAAAAGTTCACAAACTGGATGATGTAACCTTCAACTTGCCCGAAAATGGATATATGGACAAATGGACATTCTCATCTTCAGATGGAAGATTTGAGACAGAATTTGTGCCAGTACTGGACCGCAATGCCAAACTTGATTTCAAGGTGCTGGTTTCGGATCAGCATCAGGTGTTCGGAAAAATGAGCGGTAAGGCCGTTCTTGACGATGGCGAAATTGTAGAATTCAAAGATGTTATGTGCTTTGCGGAAAAAGTACATAATAAGTATTAAGAGCAATATTTTCAATGGAACAGAAGAATGTTTTACATTGTTCAGACAGAAAACGATGGCGAAAATGGCTACAGGAGCATTTCGAGACTGAAAAAGAAGTCTGGTTTGTGTTTCCTGTAAAAGCATCAGAAGAGAAGAGTGTCTCGTATAATGACGCTGTCGAAGAAGCATTGTGCTTTGGCTGGATAGACGGTCAGGCAGGAACACTGGATGAAATGCACAGAACCAGGAGATTCACTCCCAGAAGAGTGGGAAGCGAATACTCCAGGCCCAATATAGAAAGGCTGATTTGGCTTGATTCACAAGGACTCATTCATCCCAAGGTGAAGGCAGCTGTCAAAAATCTCATTAATGAGCCTTATGAGTTCCCGGAAGACATCCTGGAAGAACTAAAAAAAGACAAAGATGTTTGGAAACACTATAATGGTTTTTCAGAGCCATACAAAAGAATAAGGGTTGCATATATTGATGCTGCCAGAAAACGCCCTCAGGAATTTCAAAAGAGGCTTGACAATTTTGTGAAAATGACAAAAGAAAACAAGCTTATAATCGGTTACGGAGGAATAGATAAATATTATAAATGAGTCGAACCCCAGCTGGGTTTCATTCAGATCAAAAGAGGAAAATATGAAAAAGGTAATTATATCAATTTTGCTTGCATCACTTATGGTTATTTCACTCGTTGGATGTTCAATGCACGGATCCCACTATTCTGCATTAATGCTTGTGACCACTAATACATCTGAAAAAGCATCGATGTCTTTTTCCAGCTTCAATGGCACAAAAGTATTTACATTGACGCTCAAAGAGGGCGGTGTAATTAAATATTCTGCAGAAATTGAGTCAGGCGAAGCAATTGTTTACATCGATAAGGGTGAAGAAAAAACAGAGATGTTCAAAATAGGTTTAGGAGAGAGTGTAAAGTCTTTCTATGAACTTTACAACTATAAGGGCAAAGTATATATAACAGTTGAATCTAACGGAAAGATTTCAGAAGGAAAGTTCGAATTCGAAGTAGAGTACAACTGATTAAAGCTTTGATAATAACTGCGAAATACAAATCAGGCACGACTTTTGGTCGTGCCTGTTGTACTTGATGTCTCTTTGT
>JAILLB010000066.1 GCA_024693345.1 Clostridiales bacterium | reverse complement strand
ATTCGTCAGTATCTGACAGAGCATCCAGCAGACTTTGATCCTCGTCAGTATCTCAAACCGGCTCGTCAGGCTGTTAAAGATATGGTACATCACAAGATCGTTGACGTTCTCGGATCAAACGACAAGGCTTAATCGAAAAATTAAACAAACAAAACCGTCACAAAGGCGGTTTTTTTGTTTCGGGGTAGAAAGAAAGACGAAAAAATAGTAGAATATATATGTATTGAAAAGTAACTGACAGGAGGCTGCATGATGGCAGACGTTAAATGGACGAAATATCAGAAAAACGCAATAGATGCAAGTTCGTGCAGCATAGCTGTTTCTGCTGCTGCAGGATCGGGTAAAACCGCTGTTCTGACAACAAGAATAATCGAGCATATTAAAGCCGGAGGCGACCTCAAGACAATGCTCATTGTCACTTTTACAAACGCGGCGGCACAGCAATTGAAGGATAAGATTGCATCAGCACTCAATGAGTCGCTTTACGACAGGTCGTTGAGCCAGACAGGAAAGAGACATATTCAGAGACAACTTATAGCACTTCCGAATGCTAAAATTTCAACAATTGACAGTTTTATCATAAGCCTTGTAAGGGAAAACTTCACAGAAGCCGGAATTCCTATTGGATCGGGTGTCATGGATGAAGCAGTAAAAACACAGCTAGAAACCGATGTTGCTGAAATGCTCATCCAGGACTATTTCGAAGGAAAAGTATCAGGGGAAGACAGACATATTGAAGATTTTGACAACTTTGCCAATGTTTTCGGCGATCCGCTGTCAGTTCCTGCGCTTGCAGAAAATCTGATGTATATAAAAGGTTTTTATGATACTCAGCCAGACCCTTACCAGAGTATAATCGGCGAAAGAGAAGATTGTTCTTTTGAAGAGTCCGAATTTGGAAGAATACTGTTCAGCTATACCGAATCCGCAATGGTGCATTACAGAAACATATTTGCAGAATGCCAGAAACTATTCGCCGAAGAAAAAATAGAGAAAAATGTTGCGGTATTCAAAGAATTAGAGGATTACTGCAACCTGGTCATTGTCGCTGCAAAAGATGCGGATAAACCGTATGAGAAAGTAAAGAAAACCCTCGAAACATATAAGGTAGGTTCTCTGAGCAAGAAAGATACACCTGTTAATTTAGAGAAATACCTGAAGTATAAGGATGATTTCAGAGACCTTATTACTAATTTCAAAAATACATATTACAGTTTCACGGCTGAAGAAATAGAAGATGCAAAAGAAAAAATAGAAGAGCAGAAAAGAAATCTCGTAGCATTCCTGAAGGAATATGATGAGAGACTGTTTAATCAGAAATCTCTCAGAAGGATGTTCAGCTTTAATGATTACGAGAGACTTGGACTTAAGATACTGACAGAACCCGACCTGATAACACCGTCGGTTCTATGTGCACGTCTCAAATCATATTTTTCCGAGATATACATAGATGAATATCAGGACACAAACAGTCTTCAGGACAGAATATTCAACCTTCTCTCAAGGGAAGACAATCTCTTTACAGTAGGAGACATTAAGCAGAGCATTTACGGATTCAGAGGTGCGGAACCTTCAATATTTGATAAGCAGATAAAGGAAAGACCCGAATACGATAAACAAAAACCCAGCCAAAAGACCAAGATATATTTGTCGGATAACTTCAGGTCCACATACGAAATAATAGATGCAGTAAACTGCGTATTTGACAATGTGTTGAAAACAGATCCGGTTATCAGTTACGGTCCGGATGACAGGCTCAGATGCGGCAAGAAAGTCAATGGGCCAAAGCCTGAATTGCTGATTATTCATGAAGAAGGAAAGAGTGCAGAAGAATTACGTGATTGTGAATTGAAATATATTGCAAAGAGGATAATTGAGGAAAAGAAAAACAATCCTGAACTCAAATATTCGGATTTTGCCATCCTTTCAAGAAAAGGTGAAATATCCAGTTTGGCTGCAAACATTCTGAGCAGCTTTGACATTCCGAGTGTGGATAAAAATGCAAAGCAGTTTTTCAACAATCCGGAAGTTATGCTCGTTATGGCTCTGTTTAAATGTATAGACAATCCGTACAGCGATATTTATCTGACATCAATTATGAAGAGCCCACTGTACGGGTTTACACTTGATGACCAGATTAAGTTCAGAATGACACACGATGAAAGACCTCTGTATCTGGCGGTCAAAAAGTGTGCTGAATCCGAGGACAAATGGAGCAAGAGGTGTAAAAAGCTCATATCCGATCTGGAGCAGTATAAACCTCTGAGCAGAGTACTGTCATGTTTTGAATTTGTCAAAGAAATATACGAAGGAATGATGTTGACTTCCATTGTATCAATTTCTGAAGGGGTTGAAAGAGAAGAGGCTGCCAGGGCAAACCTTATCCAGCTCTATGATTACGCAAGATCATTTGACAGCAGAAAGAGCAAAAGCCTCAGCGACTTTTTGGAGTATATCGACCAGTTAATCAGCAACGAAAACAAAATAGACATGTCAAAATTCACGTCTTCGGATGATGCGGTTCAGATTGCAACAATCCATGGCTCCAAAGGTCTTCAGTACAAATACGTATTCATGCCGTGCCTTTCAGCCGTTTCGAAAAGTGTCGGTGGCAGCAATTATATATTGTCCAGAAAGCTGCCTATTTCGCTTATGCCTGTTGCCGGTGATGAAAGAGTAGATAACATCTTCTACAGGATATCACTTCTCAATGAAAAGATGACGGAATCTGACGAGACACTCAGAGTTCTTTACGTAGGTCTGACAAGGCCTGAGACATATCTTATCATGTCGGCATCAACCGGCAAAGCAAAAGATAAAATTCATGAAGAGTATGACATTTGTTCAGATAACTGCAATGCATTATTTGAAGCAAAGAACATGTCATACTATTCAAGAATAAAGATGAGAAGCTTCTTTGAACTCCTCATAAAAGGTTTCTCCATTGATCCAAGTGTAATAGATTTTTCCATAATTCCGGTTTCGGAAACAACAGAAGAACATGAAGAAACATTTGAGACGGAAAACAAAGTTGAAGAGTTGTCAAATGAAGAAGAACTGAGAGAACTGTTCAAAAAGAGATTCAATTTTGTTTATCCATATGAGAATCTCATTGAAATTCCGAACAAGCTGTCAGTATCCAAAATGTATCCGGATCTGCTTGACCAGCCCGAGGAAGGGTATTCTCCAGAACAACTGGAAATTGAGGAAAAGGATGACAGAAAGCGCACTGAAATTGTTCCTCAGTTCATTTCGGGAGAAACAGAAGTTACTCCGAGAGAACAGGGAATATCCGTTCACTTGTTCATGCAGTTCTTTGATTTGGAAAATGTATATAGGAATGGAATAGACAACGAGATTGAGCGTCTTCATAACGACAAATATATTTATGATGAGACGTACAGGATAATCAAATTCCCGTGGAACAGAAAGAAGATTGAAAACTTCTTCAAGAGTTCGCTTGCTTTGGACATGAAGAATGCCAAGGTTATATTGAGAGAAAAGAAATTCACTTTGAATTTCCCGGCTGAATCTTTTACAAAGGATAAAGAAAAAGCGGAGTCCATAAAAGGCATTCCGCTTCTGGTACAGGGTGTTATTGACTGCTTGTATGTCAATAACAAAGATGAATTGATACTCGTCGACTATAAGACAGATCACTTTGCAAAGACAGTCGACAGAACGACTGTTGAAGAGACATTGAAGGGAAGATACAATAATCAACTGATGTATTATGCATATGCAGCTGAAAAGATCATGCACAAAAAAGTTGCACACATAAGATTGTATTCTTTCGCCATAGATGATATCATAGAACTCGAGAGAAAGGACGTATTTGCGCATGAGTAACAAAAAAGTCAAATACGGGTATAAGCCCGAAAAGGTTAACTATAAAGTATTCCTTTTTGCATTGGTTGCAGTTGCATCAACTCTGTTGTATGTATTATCTTTATCGTTGACAGTTGAAGCCGGAATATTCATAAAACCGATGGATTTCTTCTCCATAGTCGGACTTGTTGTGTATCTGGGATTTATGTTTCTGTGGGGATGGATTGGATCTGTCTGTGCAAAGTCAGGAATAGTGTTCTGGAAACTGATGCTTGGAGTTAACGCATTTCCGATTTTTTGTTCATTAGTGTACTATGTGGGTCTTGCAATCTGCGGCACAGAGGCGTTTGCAGAATCAATATGGGAAGTCATTGGAGCTGCCGGATGCGGATTTGCTTCCTATACCGGAACAATGCTGTATTACATAGTGAGTGTAGAATTCATAAACTACATCACTGTTGTTCTTAATCTTGCATTTATGCTCGGTGTATTTGCGCTTGGATTCAGTTTCGGAACATCTAAAAAGAGTAAGAAAAAACAAAAATAATCAACAAGAACATAAAAATAATCAGCACGGCTTTTACACCGTGCTGATTGTCTTTATCCCAGATTATTCTTCCTTCGGAGCGGGCTCATATGTCTCTTTCAGTTTGAGGAGATGAGCATATTTTTCTTTAGCTGCCTTGGAAGCATCGTTGAAGAGTTTTTCAGCTCTTTCAGGGAATGAAGCAAGCAATCTGCTGTATCTTGTTTCACTTTCAATGAACTGAATGTAATCTTCTGAAGGTTCTTTAGAATCTATTGTGAGAGGATTCTTGCCTTCTGCAGTCAATTCAGGATTGAATCTGAATGTGTGCCAGTAACCTGCGTTAACGGCTCTCTTCATTTCGGACTGGCAGTTAACCATTCCGCCCTTAAGACCATGCATTTCACATGGAGCGTAACCGATGATAAGAGATGGACCATTGTATGCTTCAGCTTCTGTAATTGCCTTGAGTGTCTGTGCCATGTCGTAACCCATTGCAACCTGTGCAACGTATACATAGCCGTAGCTCATTGCGATTTCAGCAAGATTCTTCTTCTTGATTGCCTTGCCTGCAGCAGCGAACTGTGCAACCTGACCTATCTGAGAAGCCTTGGAAGCCTGACCGCCTGTGTTGGAGTAAACTTCTGTATCGAATACGAATACGTTTACATTTTCACCTGATGCGAGAACGTGATCGAGTCCGCCGAATCCGATGTCATAAGCCCAACCGTCACCGCCGAAGAGCCATACTGTCTTCTTGGCGAGCATGTCTTTTTCTGCAACAATTTCTTTTGCGAGTTTAGCTGCTTCACCTTTGAGTTCTTTGGAAGCGCATGCACTTGCAAGTGCCTGACCCTTAACGTCTGACTGTTTGTTGTCGTCGATAGCTGCGAGCCATTCTTCTGCTGCAACTTTAACAGCTTCTGTTACACCTTCAGCATCCTTAAGTGCTGTAACCTTGTTTGCAACTGCGCTTCTTCTGGTTCTGTATGCAATTGACATACCGAGACCATGTTCTGCATTGTCTTCAAACAGTGAGTTAGCCCAAGCCGGACCTCTGCCTGATGTAATGTTTACTGTGTAAGGAGTTGCGGGAGCTGAGCCGCCCCAGATTGACGAACAACCTGTAGCGTTGGAAATGTACATTCTTTCGCCGAATAGTTGTGTAACGAGACGTGCATAAGATGTTTCAGCACAACCTGCGCATGATCCTGAGAACTCAAGCAGCGGCTGATTGAACTGGCTGCCCTTAACTGTGTTGTCAGCAAACGGCAGATCTTTCTTTGCAATGTTTTCTGCACAGTAGTTGAACGGGAGCTGCTGATCTTTCTGTGTTTCCATAGCGACCATTTCGAGAGCTCTCTTTTCGGGCTTTGTAGGACATGCGGAAACGCAGAGTGTACAACCCATACAGTCATAAGGAGAAATGGCAATTGTGAACTTATAGTCTTCACAGCCTTTTCCTGTCATCTTGGCAGTGAACTTTGTGTTTGCCGGAGCTGCAGCAGCTTCTTCAGCTGTAAGGGCGAAAGGTCTGATTGCAGCGTGAGGACATACAAATGAACACTGGTTACACTGGATACAGTTTTCAGGATGCCAAACAGGAACTGAAACTGCAACACCGCGTTTTTCATAAGCTGCAGCGCCCTGAGGAAGTTCGCCGTCTTCACGTCCGAGGAATGCGGATACGGGAAGTGAATCGCCCTGCATCTTTTCAACAGGTGTAGCGATTTCGTTGACGAATTTAACGAGTTCTTTTCTCTTACCTGTGACTTTCTGTTCTTTCTTCTTGTCTGTTGCTGTCTTCCAGCTGTCCGGAACTTTAACTTTTACAAGAGCATCAACGCCTGCGTCAATTGCCTTGTAGTTCATTTCAACAACAGCATCGCCCTTCTTACCATAGGACTTCTTAGCCATGTACTTCATGTAGTTGACTGCATCTTCTGTAGGAATGATGTTGGCAAGTCTGAAGAATGCTGACTGAAGAATTGTGTTTGTACGTTTGCCGAGTCCGAGTTCGATTGCCTTGTCTATTGCGTTAACAATGTAGAATTTAACCTTGTTGTTTGCAATGTAGTTCTTGATTGAAGCCGGGAGATGTTTGTCGAGTTCTTCTTCTGTCCACTGGCAGTTGAGAAGGAATGTGCCGCCCGGTTTAACATCTTCAACCATCTTGTAACCTTTTTCAAGGTAAGCAGGGCAGTGACAAGCTACGAAGTCAGCCTTGTTGATGTAGTATGAAGACTTAATCGGTTTGTCGCCGAATCTAAGGTGTGAAATTGTAACACCGCCGGTCTTCTTTGAGTCATACTGGAAGTATGCCTGAATGTATTTATCTGTGTGGTCACCGATAATCTTGATGGAGCTCTTGTTAGCTGAAACTGTACCGTCAGCGCCGAGTCCCCAGAATTTACAAGATACTGTGCCCTTAGGAGATGTATCCGGAGCTTCTTTTTCAGGAAGTGAGAGATTTGTTACGTCATCTACGATTCCTACAGTGAAGTGATCCTTAGGAGTTTTAAGTTTAAGGTTAGCATATACTGCGAAGATTGAAGCCGGAACTGTGTCTTTTGATCCAAGACCATATCTGCCGCCTACAACCTTGATCTGTCTGCCTGAATTAGCAACAGAAGCCATAACATCGAGGTAGAGAGGTTCGCCGAGTGAGCCGGGCTCTTTTGTTCTGTCGAGAACAGCAATCTTTTTACATGTTGCCGGGATGGCAGCCAAAAGTTTGTCTGCTCTGAAAGGTCTGTAGAGACGAACTTTTACAAGACCAACTTTTTCGCCTTTAGCTGTGAGATAGTCAATAACTTCTTCAGCAACGTCGTTAACAGAACCCATTGCAACGATTACTCTTTCAGCATCCGGTGCGCCGTAGTAGTTAAACAGCTGATAATTTGTTCCTATCTTCTTGTTAACTTTGTCCATGTATTCTTCAACTATTTCCGGAAGAGCATCGTAGAAACGGTTGCATGCTTCTCTGTGCTGGAAGAATATATCTCCGTTTTCAGCAGAACCGCGGAGAGCAGGATGCTCAGGGTTCAGAGCGTGTGCACGGAATTCAGCCAAAGCTTTTTTGTCTACCATTTTTGCCAGATCTTCGTAGTCCCATTCTTCAATCTTCTGAATTTCATGAGATGTTCTGAATCCGTCAAAGAAATGGATGAACGGAACTCTGCCCTTGATGGCACTGAGGTGTGCTACTGCACCGAGGTCCATAACTTCCTGTGCGTTTGTGGAAGCGAGCATTGCGAAACCTGTTTGACGACAAGCATATACGTCAGAATGGTCTCCGAAAATGTTGAGTGCGTGTGAAGCAATTGTACGAGCTGACACGTGAATTACGCAGGGAAGAAGTTCTCCGGCAATCTTGAAAAGATTCGGGATCATAAGGAGCAAACCCTGTGAAGCAGTGTAAGTTGTAGTTAATGCGCCTGCAGCAAGTGATCCGTGAACGGCACCGGCAGCGCCACCTTCTGATTCCATTTCAACGATTTTTACCTTTTCGCCGAAGATGTTCTTTAAGCCACTTGCTGACCATGTATCTGTCTGCTCAGCCATTGGGCTTGAAGGTGTAATTGGGTAGATGGCAGCAACTTCTGTGAAGGCATAAGAGACCTTCGCAGCGGCAGTGTTACCATCCATAGAAAGTTTGTTTCTTGCCATGTAAATAACCTCCGTTAATTCTCACGTAAAGAGTGTTTCCTTACCAAAAAATAATCATATCACAAAAGTAAATATATGTAAATAAAAATTTCTTCAGAAGGAGGCGCTGGCTGTTCATGGCTTAATGACAAATGTATAATTAACGAAAACAAATACAACTCGATGCATAGTTATGCAACTTTTTTCTTGAAAATCTGTAAAAATAATGATAGGATATTTCTCGGGAAGGTAATTAGCTAAATATACATAGGGTTTCGAGACGGAGCGTGAGAACATGGCAGAGATTAATAACCGAAACAAAAACGCAAAGAAACTGATATTGTCCAGCTATTTGTCATTGTTGGACAAAGACAGAAATGCCTCAATTACTGTCAAAGACATTTGTAAAAACACAATAATAAACAGGGGCACGTTCTATCTACATTACAGTAGCATGGAAGATTTTCTTGTGTCGCTTGAAGAAAACTGCTATGAAGTGATAGAAAAAGTTATGAACGAGATTTACGCAATGGCTAATTTTACATCAAGGCCATTATTTGATATGATTGAGGACAATCCGGACCTGTTCAAGTATTTTGTTTTTTATTCTCGTGGTACAGCTAAAGTCAAGTGGGTCAACAATCTGATGACTAACATACGGGAAAAAAGCTACAAGTGGAAAGACATATCTGATGAGCAGCTCGACTTGATGGTCAACTTCCTGATAGGCGGAGCTATTACATACCTTATTCATTTTATAAACCACGGACTTCAGAATAAGCAATACCTGATTGAATCCATGGATGCAATTGTTACAAAGGGAACAAGAGGACTTAACCAATTAATATGAACCCAAAAAAGCATGAGCACTGCAAAATCGCAGTGCTCATAAGTTTTTATTCAGGAATTAGTTGCCAAATTTTGATGTGTTGACTCTTACGCCGGGACCCATCGTAGCTGCAACCACACAACTCTTAATGTACTGACCTTTAAGAGCTGCCGGTCTTGCCTTCATTATGGCGTCAACCAATGTTGAGAAGTTCTGCTGAAGTTTTTCAACACCGAAAGATACCTTGCCGATAGGGCAGTGAATAATGTTTGTCTTGTCAAGTCTGTACTCAATCTTACCAGCTTTAGCTTCTGTTACTGCCTTAGCTATATCCATTGTTACAGTTCCTGCTTTCGGGTTAGGCATAAGTCCCTTAGGACCGAGAACCTTACCGAGTCTACCGATAACACCCATCATATCAGGTGTAGCGATAACTACGTCGAATTCAAACCAGTTTTCTTTTACGATCTTGTCAACGTATTCTGCGCCGCCTGCGTAATCTGCGCCTGCGCCTGTAGCTTCGTCAACTTTTTCGGGTTTACAGAAAACCAATGTACGGACTGTCTTACCTGTTCCGTTGGGGAGAACAACTGCTCCACGAACGATCTGGTCTGCATATCTTCCGTCGCATCCTGTACGAATGTGAACTTCAACTGTTTCGTCGAATTTTGCTTTTGCTGTCTGAATTACATAATCAAGAGCCTGAGTTGATTCGTAGAGCTCTGCCTTGTTGAACAGCTTCTCGCTGTCCTGATATTTCTTACCTTTTTTCATGTTAGCGCTCTCCTTTCTCAATCAGTTACTGTTATGCCCATGCTGCGTGCTGTGCCTGCAATCATGCTCATTGCTGCTTCAATTGAAGCTGCATTGAGGTCGGGCATCTTTGTTTCGGCTATCTGCTTAACCTGTGCTTTTGTGATAGAAGCAACTTTAACTTTGTTGGGTGTAGCTGAAGCGGTTTCAATTCCTGCTGCCTTAAGAATAAGAACTGCTGCAGGAGGAGTCTTTGTGATAAATTCGAAAGATCTGTCTGCGTATACTGTTATAACAACAGGTATAATCAAACCGATGCTGTCTTTTGTACGGTCATTGAATTCTTTTGTGAATGCCGCAATGTTAACGCCGTGCTGGCCGAGAGCCGGGCCTATAGGTGGCTGGGGTGTAGCTTTTCCGGCGGGAATCTGCAGTTTAATATAAGCTGCTACTTTTTTTGCTGCTGCCATTTTATACCTCCGAACGTGGTTTTCATCGGGAAATCAATATTTTTCCCTCCCACTTATGTGTACTGGCTGGTACACATTGCTTGAATTTTAGATTTTTAGTAATGCTGTTGCTTCAATTTCAACAGGAGTTTCACGACCAAATACGTTGACGTTGACTGTAATAGTCTTCTGGTCTTCGGAAATGGCAATGACGGTTCCTTCGAAGCCCTGCATAGGTCCGGACTGGACTTTGACCTGATCTCCGGTTTCGAATCCGGATTTTTCAACATGAACTGTAGCACCGAGAGCCTCAACTTCAGCATCGGCAATTGGTTCCGGCTTGTTGTCTGCTCCGACGAAATTCAGTGTGTTTTCTGTGTTGAAAACCACGTGCCATGTCTCATCAGTCATAATCATACGGACGAATACATAATTTGGGATTACTTTTTCTTCTTTGATCTTTACGTTGCCTTTTGAGTCTGTTACTTCATATTGTGTTACGGGAACGAATACGTCAGTAATCTTGTCCTGTAAACCGAGGTTTGCAATCTTTTTCTCAAGATTCTCTTTGACTCTCTTTTCGTATCCTGAAGAAGTAGCAATCACATACCATCTGTAATCAAGTGAATTACCTGCCATGTGTATGTCTCCTCAATTAATTGGCTGGACGGATTGTGTCAATAAGTTCTTTTAATCCGTAGAAGCCCTGTGTAATACCGTAATCCAGCAATGCGAGAACTACAGCACCTATTACGATTGCAACGAGAACAACCAGAGAGTTTTTCCAGAATTGTTCCTTTGTCGGCCATACGAGTTTCTTGAACTCAGCTTTGTAATCTTTCCAGAATTTTGTTGATTTTTCTTTGAATTTTTTGCTTACCAAACGAGCAACGAAGTAAGCGATAACAAGTACAACAATAACACCAACTGCTATTACGAGGTTGATGTGCTCTGCAAACCAACTCTTATTTTCTGTTGTGGTACTTGTGTCATCTCCGGTATTACCTGCCGGAGCTGTTGTTTCTGTCGGTGTTGTTGTTTCTTCTTCACCGGCAGCCGTGGTCTCGGTATCATCAGCTGTTGTCTCTGTTTCATCAGCCGTTGTTTCTGTTTCTTCACCGGTAGTAGTAACTACTTCTGTTGTTTCTTCAACAGTTGTGTCTTCGCCATCAGCAAATACACTTACGGCAAATACAGAACAAAGCAAGCATGCTGCAACCAAGAGTGAAATAAGTTTAATTGTGTTTCTGCGAATCATTTCGGTTCTCCTTACTTTGTCTCTTTGTGAAGTGTGTGCTTCTTGCAGAACTTGCAATATTTCTTCATTTCGAGCCTGTCTGGGTCGTTTTTCTTATTTTTGCTCGTGTCATAATTTCTCTGACCGCATTCTGAGCAGGCAAGAGTAATTTTTACTCTCATTAGGCACCTCCTGAATATTTAGTGAAGCCAAAAAAATAGGCTCCTGTTTTCTGAAAACAGAAGCGCGCACAAATATACTTGCACGATACACACATATCGGGCAATGATGTAATTTTTGCTGCGGCACTGTTTCCGTACCTCCCTCGAATCAGAACGGAAAAATATCTTTTCCCTGAAGAGGTGCACCTATATTAGCATAAAAAATAATGGATGTCAACAAACATCCACCATTTTTTTAATATATTTTTTGCGAGCGTTAATTTCTATTCCACAAAGTCGAACTGAAGACCGTAAATTGACACGGTGTCTCCGTCCTTTATTCCGAGTTCTCTCATCTTGTCCATGACTTTGTTTTCTCTGAGCATGTGATCGAAATATCCGAGAGATTCCCAGTCAGAAAAATTGATGCCGGTCATGAGTCTCTTGAGCCAGTTTCCTTCGACATACCAGATGTCATCGCGTCTTTCAACTGTTATTTCGGTAGGAACGAGAGGAGCTTTCTGGGTCTCTTCTATTTCACTTTCATAAGTTTCAATGGGAGGCAGTGTTTTCAACATGTTCCACACTGCAAAAACAAGTTCTTTTATTCCTTCGCCTGTTGCCGCACTGATAAAGTGAATCTCATAACCGTTTTCCTTTGCAAATTTCCTGTATTTTTCCAGGACATTTTCATCTTCGACAGCATCCAGCTTGTTGCCTGCAATGATCTGGGGTCTTGAAGCCAGTGCAGGACTGTATTTTTTGAGTTCTTCGTTTATAGCTTTAAAGTCTTCAATCGGGTCTCTTCCTTCGGTTCCGGCAATGTCCAGAACATGGACGAGAAGTCTGCATCTGTCCACGTGTCTTAGAAAATCAAAGCCCAGTCCCTGTCCTTCAGAAGCACCTTCAATCAGTCCGGGAATGTCCGCTGCGATAAAGCCTTCTCCCTCGCTTATGGAAACTACTCCGAGCATGGGGAAGAGTGTTGTAAAGTGGTATGCTGCAATCTTAGGTCTAGCTGCACTGATGACAGATAAGAGTGTGGATTTTCCGACGCTGGGCATTCCTACAAATCCTACATCAGCAAGCATTTTGAGTTCGAGATAAAGATCTTTTTCTTCGCCATCAAGTCCCGTCTTTGCAAAGTTGGGAGCTTGTCTTGTCGGAGTTGCAAAATGTCTGTTTCCCCATCCGCCTTTGCCGCCTTTTGCTACGACATACGGACCGCATCCGCTCATATCTTTGATGACTTTTCCGGTTTCAACGTCTTTTATTACTGTTCCATCCGGAACGAGGATAACGCAGTCTTCGCCGTTGGCTCCGTGGAACTTATCGTTGCCGCCGTTTTTCCCGTTTTCGGCTTTAAAAATCTTCTTCTGCTTGAAAAAGAGAAGGGTGTTTCTGCCCGGATCAATCTGGAAAACGATGTTTCCTCCGTTTCCTCCGTCGCCTCCGTCAGGACCGCCGTGCGATATATATTTTTCCCTGTGGAATCCTATACATCCGTCTCCGCCTTTTCCCGCTTTGACATGTATTTTTACATGGTCATAAAAATCGTATTTCATTGAACATTGTCTCCATTAATCAGCTTCATTAGATCGTCTTCATCTATGATGGTTACGCCCAAATCCTGGGCCTTTGTGAGTTTTGATCCAGCCTCGGTTCCCGCCACGACATAACTTGTCTTTTTGGACACCGATGATGAAGTTTTTCCTCCGTGTGATTCTATAAGTTTTGATGCTTCATCCCTGCTCATTGTGGGCAGTGTTCCAGTGAGAACAAATGTGAGTCCCGAGAGGCTGTCATCTGCTTTTATGACAACAAATTCCGTCTCAACTCCTGCCTCTTTCAGCCTGTCAATAAGCCTTCTTGTCTGAGGGTGTGAAAAGAAGTTCACAACAGACTCCGCGGTTATCTCTCCGAAGTCATCTATTGTGCACAGATCTTCTTTTGTAGATGTGAAGAGAACCTCTATGTTTTCCGCATATTTAGCCAGGGATTTTGCCGCTTTTTCGCCTATGTTTCTTATGCCTAAAGCATTGATGAGTTTTGCGAGGCCTGCGCGCTTGGAATTGTCTATTGCTACAATCAGGTTTGCCGCGGATTTTTCGGCAAATCCTTCAAGGCTCATAACCTGTTCTTTTGTTAGATAATACAGGTCAGATGCGTCATTTATGAGTTTGGCATCGATGAGAGATTTTACCACCGAAGGACCCATTCCGTCTATATCCATTGCATCTCTTGATGCAAAGTGCTCTATGCTTCTCATCAGCTGTGAGGGGCAAGAAGGATTAGTGCATCTTACGGCTGCTTCTTCTTCATCTCTGTATACGGGTTCGCCGCATGACGGGCATGTCAGAGGCATATTGAATGCAGATTCTTCTCCAGTGCGCTTATTCTTTACAACCGATACGATTTCAGGAATGATGTCTCCGGCTTTCTGAACAACGACAGTGTCTCCAACCATGATATCTCTTTCCCTGATGAAATCGATGTTGTGAAGAGTTGCTCTTGATACTGTTGAACCGGCAAGTTTGACAGGTGTCAGCTCTGCCACCGGGGTCAGAACACCCGTTCTTCCAACTTGAATAGAAATGGAGTTGAGTTTAGTCTCTTTTCTCTCAGGAGGGAACTTGTATGCAACTGCCCATTTCGGCGTGCTCGTGTTCTCTCCAATTGCGTTTCTTTCTCTTATGGAGTCGGCTTTTATTACAACTCCGTCTATGTCGTAAGAGAGGGAATAACGTATCTCACCCAGTCTTCTTATTTTATCCAGGACATTATCTTTTCCGGACAGTTTTTCCCTGTCTTTTATGACCTTGAAACCCTGTGACTCAAGGTAGTCAAGACCTTCCGTGTGTGAATCGAATTCTTTTCCGACGATTCTCTGAATATTGAATACGAATATGTCCAGATTTCTCTTTGCGGTAATTTTTGAATCGAGCTGCCTCAGTGAGCCAGCGGCTGCATTTCTGCAGTTTGCAAACATGGGCTGGCCAGATTCCTCACGTTCAATGTTAAGCTTTTCAAGACTGGACTTTGGCATATATACTTCGCCTCTGACTTCGAGCAGAGGCAGTTTGTCCGGAAGTGTCAGTGGTATGCTTCTTATGGTCTTAATATTCTGTGTCACATCTTCACCGGTAACACCGTCACCTCTTGTGGATCCGACGACGAGGGAACCGTTTTCATACAGCAGTGACACGGATAATCCGTCAATTTTGGGCTCGACTGAAAAAACGCATTCTTTTCCGAGCACTTCATCTGTTTTGTCGATGAAATCGCATGTCTCTTCGAAAGAAAAGACATCGGCAAGAGAACCCATTCTGACGTCATGGGTTACTTTGTCAAACTTTTCCAGTGCCTTACCGCCGACTCTCACTGTAGGAGAATCAGGTGAATAGAACTGAGGAAACTCTTTTTCAAGATCCTGAAGCTCCCTGAACATCATGTCATATTCATAGTCAGATATCTCAGGTGCATCATAGATGTAGTAGAGTTTTGAATTGTGCTCTATGGTTTTTCTCAGCTTATCTATTCTGGTTTTTGCTTCGATTTCAGTCATAATACCGCTCCATTAGAATGATACATACATTATACTATTTTTTCGGCCTAATTTGTAGATGGAAAGTGCGCATGTGCGCAAAATAACAAAAAAATAAAGTTCTTTATTGTAAAACGGGCGACGTTTCATTATAATATCAATATGTTGGTTAGCATACCACAACTTTCACTATTTGAGAGGCGAAAAATGAAAACATTTACAAAGATCATGTCATTGCTGATTGTTGGAATCATACTGGTTCTTGCGTTTGCATCATGCAACGGAAACACTTCCCAGACAACAACAGAAAAAGACGCAACAGAAACAACTTCGGAAGTAACAACAAAAGGAACTGATACCACAGAGGCTCAGACAACCATTGAAACATCAGAAGAAACAACAACCGAAGAAACAACAACTGAAGAAACAACAACCGAAGAAGTTACAGAACATCAGGCTGTTCAGGAATTCGATATGAACGACATTGTTCTTGCTTTTGGTTTGACTTCAGATATACACATCAACAACAGCGGTGATGCTGCTTCAACAAAGTTTGCAACAGCTCTTACACAGTTGAAAAAGAAGGCAAGAGAACTCGGAGTTGAACTTGATGCAATCGTTTCAACAGGAGATATTACAAACAGCGGAACAAAAGAACAGTACTCCATTCTTAAAAACATATATGAAACAAACATGGGCAAACAGACTCCGTTTGTATTTGTTCTCGGAAACCACGATCAGTACCAGCCGTTGTCAAACGCCTATGACATTTTTAACACTGAACAGTACACAGGCACAATGGTCGATGACAGCCTTATTAAATATGGTAATGTTCACTATGTTTTGAATGGTATTCACTTTGTTGCAATATGTCCCAATACATATTCAAGTGGCAACTACAGCTGCCCATTCACATCAAAGACAAAGAACTGGCTTGATGAAACACTTGAAGAAATAACAACTGCAGATCCGGGTGCTCCTGTCTTTGTCCTTGTACATCCTATGATTTACGACACAGCTTACGGAAGTACACTCGAAGTGTCAACACAGTGCTGCTGGTACACAACAGAACTGACAGACATTTTGTCACAGTACCCACAGGTAATTGCTCTGAGCGGACACCTGCATTTCACCGTAAATGATGAAAGATGCATTATGCAGACAGACTTTACCACAATAGGTTGTGGCTCGACAAGTTATATGGCTGTTATGAACGGCGGATATGAGAATATGTCAAGTGCAACAGTCATGAATGATGCTCAGCAGGTATCTGACGGCTACCTCTTCCTGGTCGACTCAAAGGGAAATGTTAAAGTCGTAAGAATGGACTTTTCAAACAAGTCAGAAACAAAAGAGCCTTGGATTATTCCTGCCCCTGAAGCAAATAAATCCCACCTCAATTTCTACAGAAAAGACAGAAAGTACAACGATAATCCAGCCCCGGTATTCGGAACTGAAAACGTTATCTATATTGACAATGTTGCAAAGAACGCAAGCGGTTATCTGCCGAAATTCTGCTGGCAGTCTGCAACAGACGACGACATGGTATTCCTGTATGAAGTGTCTATTATGAATGAATCGGGCGTGGTTATCCAGAAATGGAAATTCCTGTCAGACTATTACAGAGTTACAGATGCAAAGGACATGAAGACCGAGTATTCCGTTCAGAACAGAATTGCGGGAGGAAGACTCAGTTTCGATACAAAATACACAATCAGAATTATTGCATTTGACTGCTGGGAAAACGCAAGTGATCCGGCAGTTATGGAGTTCACAGGCAATTCCGAAGGCGAAATCACAATAACATATTCAAACTTCAAAATTACCGAACAGTAATTAACAAAAACAAAGATGACGGGCGCACCTGAAATGCGCCCGTCATTTACATTAAATTTTCAAACCATCGTTGACTATTTTCTGCCATCTGGCCTTGATAACTTGAACACTCTTTTTCTTTGATACGCGGATTGTTTCTTCGTAAAGATATCCGTCTTTTATCATCTGTTCAAGCTCATATCTGATTCCTTTTTGACTCACTTTTCCGTATAGAGCCGCCTTTTGGATTACTACGTCCTTGACTGCATCTTCTTCGTGATTTTTATGAACTTCGACATGATCAAGCCATGTTATAATCGGTCCGCAGAACTCATTCTGTAATTCCTTTGCTGTGGGTATCTCAATGCAATTTGTTGCACTCATTTTCAACATACTGCTCGTGCAATTAACGACACCGTAAATACATACTTTTTTGTGACATTTATTGATTATGAATCTCACCACTGAACTGAAATGTCCGTCTCCGGTGAATATGATATAGGTGTCTATTTTCTTATCTGACATCGTTTTCTGATAAATATAATCAAGCATTATAAAATCAGTAAAGTCTTTTTTGATACGCTCGCTAGGATTCTGAGTATCAAACACAGTTGCTGAAATATTTCTTATCTTATCCAGCTCTGCGCGAAGGGAAGGATTTGTGAAATCCGCAAAAAAAGCAATTTCTTTGACGTCGTATTCCGCGCGGATTTCGTCTGCCCATTTTTTTATGTCGGGCTTAATGCCGAACTGATTATCACATGAAATGAACCAATGCTCAAAATCGACAACTGCAACAGCGGTCGGTTTCTTTCGCATTATCCGTTATTGCCTCCTTTTTTCAGATTAATCCCGTCTTTCGGGACCGCATCTATTTTACCATAGCAAAACAATAGTTGCAACAATGAATGAATGCCGATTTTTGCCCCGTATTTGTTGCAAGTAAGAGCATTCTATGATATTATGTCTCTTGCAGAACTTTATTATTTAGAAGGAACCTAGTATGATTGCAATAATATGTTTAGATGACAAAAACGGGTATCTGTTCAACAATCGGAGACAGAGCCAGGACAGAATTCTCAGAACTAAACTGATTGAGATGGCATGCGGATCAAAACTTTGGATGAATGCCTATTCACAAAGACAGTTTGAAAACGAGATGAGTCCGGTCATATCAGTTGATGAAGAATTTCCCCTGAAAGCCGGAGAAGGAGAATACTGTTTTTTTGAAAACATTTCACCGGCAGATTACCTTGACAGATCAGAAGAGATAATAGTGGTCAAATGGAACAGAGTATATCCTTCGGACAGGAAGTTCGATATAAAATCAACGTCATACACTATGGAAGCCAGTGAAGATATTCAGGGGTCTTCCCATGAAAAGATAACAATTGAGAGGTACAGAACATGAGTAAGAGAATCAAGATTGCGATTTTGGCGGTTGTAATGGCATTGTCAGTTGTGATGGTGTCATCATGCGGCATTCTGAATTTTGAAGGACTTGGCGATGAATTTGGTGATTTTCTCAGTGAAATGTTCGGCGAGTTTGATAGTTTTGATACAGATACACAGCCAACAAACGTAACTGTTAATGGAAATTTCACATATGAAGACATTCCCGCATACACAGGCGAAGCATATGTCAGTGTTAATAATTCAAATCCGTTTTTCGAGGATCAGGATAAGACAACGCACGTATTCGAAACATATTCGCAGCTCGACTCTCTCGGAAGATGCGGAGTTGCATATGCCAATATCTGCAAGGAACTGATGCCGACTGAGGAAAGAGGAGACATAGGAAGTGTCAAGCCTTCAGGTTGGAACCAGGCAACCTATAGCTTTGTGGACGGAAGATATCTCTACAACAGATGTCACCTGATTGGATTCCAGCTTGCCGGTGAAAATGCAAATCCTCTGAACCTCATTACCGGAACAAGATATCTTAACATAGATGGCATGCTTCCTTTTGAAAACCTGGTCGATGACTATGTTGATGAAACAAATCACCATGTACTCTACAGAGTAACCCCAATTTACAATGGCAACGAACTAGTCTGCAGAGGAGTTTTAATGGAAGGATTTTCTGTTGAAGACAATGGCGAAGGAGTATGCTTCTGCGTGTTTGCATATAATGTTCAGCCTGGTGTAATAATAGATTATTCTGACGGATCGAGTAGATTAGATAATTCATCTGCAAGTGCATTTGCAGAAATAACCATAATCTGCGTTCATATATCAAGAGAATTCGTTTGAGATTGATTGATAATCAATCCGTCTAACGGATGTAAGGAAATACTATGTCAAAATGTGTTGTGATTACCGGTGGCACAAGAGGCATCGGTAAAGCATGTGTCGAAAAATTCGCTTCAAATGGCTGGAACGTGGTATTCAGTTATCATAGAGAAGAAGAAAAAGCCCAAAAGTTTCAGAAAGAACTATCCGATAAAGGGTATTCTGTCAGAGCAATACAGTCTGATGTATCAAGCAGCAAAGACTGCAGGGTTCTCATCTCCAATGCAATCTGTGATTTCGGAAGAATCGACGGGCTTGTTTGCAATGCCGGAATATCTCTGTCCGAGATATTGACCAAGACAACGGATGAACAGCTTGATAAAGTGATGAAAACAAATTTCAATGGTGTGTATTACTGCTGCAGGGAAGCGGCCAAAGAGATGATTCCGAATCAGTCGGGCAGTATAGTCACTGTTTCATCGATGTGGGGCATTTCAGGTTCATCTGCCGAATCTGCCTATTCAGCTTCTAAGGCAGCCGTCATAGGACTGAGCAAATCTCTTGCAAAAGAGCTCGGAACTTCCGGTATAAGAGTTAACTGTGTCGCACCGGGTGTGATAGACACGGACATGAACAGAGTATATTCGGAACAGGACATGAAAGATTTGGCTGACAGAACACCGCTGGGAAGAATCGGAAAAACTGAAGAGGTAGCTGACCTTGTTTACTACCTCATAAGTGATGAGTCATCATTTGTCACAGGTCAGGTCATCAGTTGTGACGGCGGGTTCGGCCTGTAGAGCAGAGGGACAAATATGGGACTGTTTTCCAAAAAGAAACCTGAGGAAAGGCCTGCTTTCAAGAGAAAGATGGCAGAGAGAGTTTGCAATGCAAAACTCAGGTATGTGACAGAGTGGATTGACGGAAAAGAAAATGTAATATGTCATGGCGGAATGGCAAACATAAGGGATGATGTTCTCATCATCTCCGCTCAGGACAAAGACATATTCAGATGCAGGATTAACGACATGAAGGCGTCAAACCTGATGTCACTTGACGGAACAATCATCGAGGCAAATGATTTTGCACATGACAATAAATACAGAAAAATCACGGTTTTTTACGTATACTACAGAGATTAGAGGAGACGTTTGATGGAGAATATTGAAAACGTTCAAAACACTGAACAGACTGAGACGACAGTCGAGCAGACAGAGACTGTTGCCGAAGTCAAAACTGAAAAGAAAAAAAGTCTCTGGAAGAGATTCTGCGAATGGGAATATTCATACATGCTTGTATGTTTCTTTCTCCCGTTTCTCATCCTTTTGGGAGCATATGCGGGACTTGGAACTCATCCATTTGGAAACAATTCGGTTCTGACGCTTGACTTACAGGGACAATATATCTACTACTTTGAAGCGGTCAGAGACAACCTTCTGAAAGGAGGAAACTGGCTTTATTCATGGCAGAGAACTCTCGGCGGAGAGTTTATGGGCATTGTAGACTACTACATGGGAAGTTTCTTCAACCTTGTAATAGTTCTGTTCCCGAAAAAGCTGATTGCAGATGCAGTTATGTTCATAGAACTTCTGAAAGTCGGTTCAATGGGTGTTACTTTTGCATATTATCTACATAAAACAAGAAAACCCGGAACATATCAGACAATTGCATTTGCCACGATGTACGCTTTGTGTTCATATTCAGTTGTAAACCTTATGAACCCGATGTGGCTCGATGCTGTTATTTTGCTTCCGCTCGTAATACTCGGAGTTGAAAGACTTATAAGATACAAGAAAGTTGCCCTTTACATCGGTTCTCTCGCTCTTGTTTTCATAACAAACTACTACATAGGTTACATGGTGGGTATCTTCACACTCATGTACTACATTTACTATAGCTTCATCATTGATCCCGAACTCTCAGGAAATTGCAAGGAAAAGAAGAAATTCTTCCAGAATGTTCACGTAAGAAACTTTATTAGATTTGGCGTATGCACGATTGCAGCAGGGCTCATAAGTGCTTTCTGGCTGTACACTGCATATTATTCGCTGCAGTTCGGTAAAATTGGGTTTTCTAATCCGACCTTTGATTTCAGCCTGAAGTTTGATTTGCTTGACTTCTTTATCAAGCTGCTTCCGGGCAGTTATGATACGGTTCACCCGAACGGACTTCCAATGGTTTACAGCGGCATTATTGCTCTTGTATGTCTGCCTTTGTTCTTTGTGTCAAAGAAGATATCCAGAAGGCACAAAGCGGCTGCAGGAGCCATGGTTTCGGTACTTGTGCTGAGCATGCTCATAAATGCAGTAGACCTTGTTTGGCACGGATTTTCCGCACCTAACTGGCTGAATGCAAGATATTCATTTGTATTCTCATTCTTTGTGATTGTAATGGCAGTTGATGCGTTCAAAGGCATCAAAGATTTCAAGATCGGCACAATTGCAGGTGTGGCAGGAGCCATGGCACTGGTTGTAATGCTCATTCAGAAACTCAACATAGTGTGGGATCAGGGAGATGATGAACTTCCTCTCGATGACGCAGGATGTATTCTTCTCTCAGTTGTTCTTTTGATTGTGTACATCCTTGTCATTGACTTCATGAGACGAGACAAGACAAAGAGTACTGCAGGCTTTATTTTAGTTGTCATAGTTGCGGCTGAAATGTTTGCCTCCACAATTATCACAATAGGCTTCATTCACGAAGACGTGGGTGTTACAAGATACAACAACTACCTGTCATCAAATGGTAAAACGGAATATTATTCATCATATAACGGTAGCATCCAGAGAATTGAAGGGGTTGTTAATCAGGTGCTTGAATCTGACAACACTTTGTACAGAATGGAGAGCACGGTATACAGAAGAGCCGGAGGAAACAACGAACAGATGGCGTTCGGTTTCAATGGTATTTCTCACTCAACTTCAACGCTCAATAAGCCTATAATCACAATGATGTCCAAGCTGGGTTATTCTTCAACGTCACACTGGACAAAATATCTCGGAGGCACTCCGGTTTCGGATGCACTTCTTGGAATCAAATATGTAATAACGAGAAATGATACGCTTGACAGCAACTTATATACAGTTGCAGCGCAGGGAAAAGAGTCTTCACAATTGCTTGTGACAGAGGCGACCATTTATGCAATGAAGAATACGAAAGCATTGTCATTTGCATATGGTGTCAGCCAGAACTTTATTGAAGATCTCAGGGAATCAATTTACCCTCCGTACATTACTTCGCTTGAGTACCAGAATAAGATGATCAGCTCAATGCTGTCCGAAACAGATTATTCTTCAGGAGACATCTTTGTTGGAATAACTGCAGCAGTCGACACAGTGGATTGTTCGATGAGCACATTTACTCAAAAGCACAAATACTACTATGGAGATGAAGAGAAAACCGCATCAAACTTCTACTACAGTTTCTCTTCTCCTCAGAACGATAACGCAAGAGTTGTGTTCGATTTCACATCACCTGTAACAGGGAAGATTTATTATCACTTCCCGTCAGCAAACTTCGGAATGAAAGCTGATGTATATGTCAATGGTAAATATCTTGTTGAATATTTCACAAACGAGACAAACTGCATTCTTGAACTGGGAACCTTTACAAAAGGTGAATCAGTATCCGTTGAA
>JAILLB010000075.1 GCA_024693345.1 Clostridiales bacterium | reverse complement strand
TTGAAGCAGTTTATGCAGCTACACTCCACCCAGTCCTCAAAGACGGTGGAACATACAACATCGACAGCAATAACGTTGTTGTAAGCGAAGGCTAATAAACAAACTTCACTTAAGGGAAAAGTACTTGTGAATAGAATTGGCGAAAGCCAAAACAATTCATAGGTTTTCCTAACCCTGATATAATTGCGAGGGTCCTCGAATGAGGACCCTCAAAATTTTTATAAAAAAGTCTGAAAAACATTGCTATTGCTTAATATTTCGTGCATTTTTAACCTCATTTTCGGTTGACAAGAAAAAAGCGCATATTATATAATGAATTATTATTAAATGATATTAGAGGTATTTCATTATGATATACTCGATGACGGCATTCGGAAGAGCAAGAAAAGACACTGAAGAAAGATCTGTAACTGCAGAAATAAAATCAGTAAACAACAGATTTCTTGACGTTACAGTTAAGCTTCCAAGAATGTTTGGATACCTGGAAGAAAAAGCGAAAGCAAGAATATCCGAAAGAGGCATTTCGAGAGGAAAAATCGATGTTTTCATTACAATAGATGTTCTCTCAAGCAATGGTGTTGAAGTATCTTTCGACAAAGCATATACAGAGAGTTATATCAATGCTCTTAGAAAAATCGCAAGTGATTATGGTCTCAGAGATGATATATCCGTAAGTACAGTTTCAAGAAATCAGGATATCTTCTTAGTCAAAAAGGCTGATGAGGATATTGAAAAAGAATGGAGAACGGTACTCCCAGTTCTCGATGAAGCAATAGATATGTTTCTTTCTTCAAGACTTAAAGAAGGAAACAATATGAAAAATGACATAATGGAAAAGAAATCCAATGTCATGTCTCTGGCAGCACAGATTGCTCCTTTATCTAAAGCCGACGTCGATTCACAGCTTGAAAAGCTGAAAGATAGAATTAAAGAACTTGTCGGTTCAGAAATACCGCTTGATGAGAGCAGGCTCATAACAGAATGTGCTCTGATGGCTGACAGACTTGCCATTGATGAAGAACTCGTAAGACTTGATTCACATTTCAAGGCATTTGACGAAATAGTGTCTTCTGATGGCCCCGTCGGAAGAAAGCTCGATTTCTTACTTCAGGAAATAAACAGAGAAACAAATACAATAGGTTCCAAAGTTAACGATGCTTCAATCGCCAAGATAGTTGTTGAAATGAAGAGCGAACTCGAAAAGATTCGTGAACAAATTCAAAACATAGAATAGGAGTTAGACATGAGATTTATCAACATTGGATTCGGAAACATGATTGCTTCTAACAGAGTGGTTTTAGTTGTTTATCCTGACTCCGCTCCTATTAAAAGGCTTATTTCAGAACAAAAAGATTCGGGCAGACTCATTGATGTGTCATGTGGGAGAAGAACAAGGTCAGTTATCATAACAGACAGTGACTATATCATTCTTTCAGCACTTGCAGCCGAAACGATTTCAGCCAGAATCGAAGGCGAATACGAAGACGACGGAGAGGAAGAAGAATGAGTTTAAATAAAAAACGCGGTTTACTGTTTATAATTTCAGGACCTGCAGGAAGCGGAAAGACCACTATAATAAACAAACTGTTGGATACCGGAGACTTTGTCTTTTCCGTATCTGCAACAACACGTGAACCGAGACCGGGTGAAGTTGACGGAGTTGACTATTTCTTTGTAACCAAAGAAAACTTCAAAGACAGAATCAGAAGGGGCGAAATGCTCGAATATGCTCAGTATGTGGATAACTACTACGGAACACCGAGAAGAGCCGTTGAAGATTTATTGAATGAAGGAAAAGATGTTCTTTTGGATATAGAAGTTCAGGGTGCACTCCAGGTAATGCAGCAAATGAAAGAAGCAGTTTCCGTTCTCATTCTGCCGCCCAACTCAAAAGAACTTGAAAAAAGACTCAGATCCAGAGGAACTGAATCAGAATCAGTTATCAAGGCAAGGCTTGAAAGAGCTCATCTTGAATTTAAATATTTCTTAAAATACAAATATGTCGTCATAAGCAAAGACAACTGCGTTGATGAAGCGGCTGATGAGATTCGTGCCATAAAGAAAGCAGAATCACTTAGATCAAACATAAATACCGATATCAGGGATAATTTTTTCGATAGTAATCAAGGAGGAAACAATATATGATTATCAATCCATCTGTTAACACTCTTACTCAGGGTAAAATGAACAGGTACATGCTCGCCATTGCAACAGCTAAATGTGCCCGTCTTGTAACAGCTGAGTTCATTGAACAAAAGACAGATGCTGAAGACAGAATCGCAATGAAGGAAATTGACGGACCAGTCTTCAACTATATTGACAGCGAAATAAGAGACAACAAAGCTGTCGAAGTTGCAGTAAGAAGAATTGCTGCGGGTCAATATAACATATACGACGAGAATCACAAACTTATTAGATAACACATGGTTACGTTAGTCAATGTAAGGGTGCTTGCCCTGCCGTTTTTGCAGGACAGGTCATATACGTATACAGTTCCGGAATCATTGAAAAATGAAATAGTTCCCGGAACTTTTGTCACTGTACCTTTTGGCTTTCATAACAAATACGAAACGGCTCTTGTCGAAAGCGTTTTTGATTCTAAAGATAATGACGAATCCTTAAAAACCGTAATAAGAATGAGTTCAACTGAATATTCTCTTTCGAAAAAGATGATGGAAATTGTCGATTATCTGAGAGAAAATACTTTCTGTTCCACGGGAGATGCCATCAAAGTCATGGTTCCTCCAGGTGCTTTTGATATGTCAAACATGTTTTTCAATGTAAATTCGGATTTTGACATTTCTTCACTCAAAGGCAGAAAAAAAGATATATTCGAGCTTATTAAAAACAACGAAGGAATAGATTTCGACAGCATAAAAAAGAAAATAGATGCTTCAAACACCACCAAGCTCATTTTTGAACTGACGGAAATCGGTGCAATTACTGGTTCTGTTGAAACCAAATCCGCAAGTGACACTCAAAAAGAATATATCTGTTACGGATGTGCTGATGCGGATGAAACTGTACTGGATAAGCCTAGAACTCCGGATTCGCACAGACAGATTTACTACAGGGTTAAGAATACAGACGGAATTCCGGCAAATCAGTTGGTAAAAGAAGGCTTTTCAATGGCCCAGATTAATGCTGTGGCAAAAAAAGGTCTTATTACCTTAATAAAAATTGAAAAACTGAGGATTCCGTATACAGATATTCCGGTAAACAGTTCAATAAACAATCTATCTCCGTTGCAGCAAACCGCATTTGATCAGTTGAGTGAGTATCTAGATAAACCTAGTGCAGACTGTGCACTTTTGTACGGAGTAACAGGATCCGGAAAAACTGCAGTAATCCTCAAACTTGTTGAAAAAGTTGTAAATGAGGGAAAAAGTGCGATTGTTCTTGTTCCGGAAATAGCTCTTACCTGGCAGTCGGTTTCATTGTTTTCTTCAAAATTCGGAAACAGACTCGCGGTCATCAATTCATCTCTGTCAGATGGCGAGAAGGCTGACACATACAGAAGAATAGTCAGAGGAGATATCAGTGTCGTTTTGGGGACAAGATCGGCCCTCTTTGCTCCTATAGATAACTTAGGAATAATCGTCATTGATGAAGAGCAGGAACACACATATAAATCCGACATGTCGCCAAAGTATTCATCAGTTGAGGTTGCCAAGACAAGAGTTAAGCAGGACAATGCTCTTTTGTTACTCTCTTCTGCAACTCCTTCTGTTGAGACATTTTATCGAGCAAAGACCGGAATATATAAGCTTGTTCAGCTTACTGAAAGGTACAACGGCTCAGAACTTCCCAAAACCGAAATATCGGATTTGAAGAGCGACGGCGCACCTGGCAAAATAATCGGAGAACCACTGGGAGAAGAACTCAAATCAAATTACGAAAACAATAAACAATCAGTACTTTTCCTCAACAGAAGAGGATATGCGGGCGGTCTTATATGCAAAGTATGCGGAAGTATACCCAGCTGTCCGCACTGCAGTGTTTCAATGAGTTACCACAAGACTCTTAACGGCGGAATGCTTGTTTGTCACATGTGCGGCTACAGAAAATCTGCACCACGCATTTGTCCAACGTGCGGAAGCAACAAAATATCCTATACCGGATTCGGGACACAGGCCGTGGAAGAAGAAATAAAGGATATTCTTCCAAATGCAGTCGTTTTGAGAATGGATGCCGATACGACCCAGACAAAAAAGTCCAGAGAAAGAATAATTGAAGATTTCTCTACACAAAAAGCTGATGTTCTGGTCGGCACTCAGATGATAACAAAAGGACATAACTTTCCTGGCGTAACACTGGCAGCTGCAGTTTTGGCAGATTCCGGAATGTTTTCAAGTGATTTCAGGGCCGGTGAAAGAACATTCAGTCTTTTGACTCAACTGGTAGGAAGATCCGGCAGAGGAACAGATGAAGGCAAAGCCATAATTCAGACATATAAGCCTGACAGCGTTGCAATTCAGCTTGGAGCCAAACAGGATTACGAATCGTTTTATGAAAACGAAATACTGCTCAGAAAAGCTCACAACTTCCCGCCGTTCTGCGATCTTGCCGTGATTACGTTTACTTCAGACAACGAAGAAACACTGAACAATGATGCGATGACTTCTGTCGGAACCATAAAACGGATTTGGCAGACCAACTTCTCCAAACTCCCCATAACGGTTTTCGGACCATTTGCACCACCTGTATATATGCTGAAAAACAAATACAGACTAAGGGTTGTCATAAAATTCAAAAACAAACGCGAATCGAGAATAATGCTGGGACAAATACTGGAAGAACTCAGCATAAGAAAGAATTCAACAGTATCAATAGACATAAATCCTTCGGATACTTAAGGAGGCCAATGTGGCAATTTTAAGAATTAAAACAGACAAAGATCCAATTCTGAGAAAGACAAGCAGACCTGTAGAAGAAATAAACCCGAGAATCAGGACTCTGGCCAAAGACATGATTGATACACTCCACAAAGCTGATGGAGTCGGTCTTGCTGCCGTTCAGGTTGGTGTATTGCGCAGGATTATTGTGGTTGAAACAGATCCCGGAAATCCTATAGTCATGATTAACCCTGAAATACTCGAGTCTTCAGGTGAACAGGATGGTCCCGAAGGATGTCTTTCGGTACCAGGAAAAAGGGGCGAAGTTAAAAGACCCAATTATGTGAAGGTCAAAGCAATGGATCTTGACGGAAACTATAAGGAATATGAAGGAACAGAACTGTTTGCTCGCTGCGTGTTCCATGAAACCGATCATCTCGACGGAATCCTTTATACAGATAAAGCCTGGAAGATGATAAACCCGGATGAAGAAGACTGATATGAAGATAATGTATTTCGGAACACCGGACTTTGCAGTAACAGTTTTAAAACATGTTGTGGAAAGTGAGTTCGGTAAAGATGTGACATCTGTTGTCACAAGAGTAGACATGCCAAAAAACAGGGGGCACAATCTGACTCCTCCTCCCGTAAAAGTTTATGCGCAGTCTGTAGGAATCGATGTTTATCAGCCTGAAAAACTGAAAACCGAAGAATTCAAAAACTGGTTTAATGAAAAAAATCCCGATCTGGTTCTAGTTGCAGCATACGGAAAAATACTTCCAGACTATGTCGTCAATGGTCCGAAATATGGAGCAATCAATGTTCACGGGTCTCTGTTGCCTTATTACAGGGGAGCAGCACCTATTGAAAGAGCCATAATGGACGGCAAAGATGAATTAGGTGTTACCATTATGAAGATGGATGAAGGTCTTGACACCGGAGACATGCTGGCAAAAGCAACAATATCTTCTTTCGGTTTGACTGGAGGAGAAGCTGAAGAACAATTGGCGGAAATAGGCGGAAAGCTCCTAGTTGAATATTTGAAAAATCCGGAAAAGTATCCTGCTGAAAAACAGGATATGTCTGTCAACAGCTATGCCGCAAAGATAACAGAAGAAGACAGAATAATAGACTTTAATCAGAGTCCGCAGAAGATATATAACAGAATAAGGGCTCTTGTTCCGTCTGCCCCGGCATATGTTAAGCTAAATGAACAATCTGTCAAGCTTTATGAGTCGCGTCCTGCAGAAGATAATCCTAATGGTGAGCCTGGAACAATTCATTCCCTGAATGCAAAAGGTAACGGATATATCAGAGTTAACTGCAAAGACGGAACACTGGATATTCTGTCCCTCGTTCCTCCCGGAAAAAACAAGATGTCTTCAGGCGACTTCATAAGAGGAAGAAAAATAACAGAAACAGATAAGTTCACAAATTAAAAGAAATCAGGTTGAGGTATTAGTTAATGATTACACCGAGAGAAGCTGCTTTTTTGACAATACAAAAAGCATTCAGAGACGAAAAATATCTCAACATTGAAGTTAGTAACTCCATTAACAAATACAATCTTGATGAAAAAGACAAAGCATTCTATTCAGCACTTGTCTATGGAACATATGAAAGACTGATCACAATCGATAATATCATCTCATATTATTCCAAAACAAAGCTTGAAAAACTCGATCAAAATGTATTGGCTGCACTCAGAATAGGTATTTGTCAGACACATTTCATGGACAAGATTCCTGATCACGCAGCGGTAAGTGAAACAGTCAACCTATGCAAAAGATTCTACGCAAAAAAGAACTCGGAACATTTTGTAAATGCTGTATTAAGAGCTGCAGTAAAAGAAAAAGATGACTGGCATTTGCCGGACAAAAAAGATTTGAGCAAATATTTGTCTGTAAAGTATTCAGTCAATGATTGGATATGTTCAGAATGGATTGACAATTACGGAGAAAAAACAGCAGAAGAGCTGCTGCGTTCTTCATTCAATCATCCCAAAATGACTATTTGCACAAATATATTGAGAATTTCAAGAGATGAATTGATTCAGAAATTATCTTCGGATGGAATAAAGTGCTCAAAATCCGAACTTGTTCCAAACGGAATTCTGCTGTTGGATAACGTCCCGTACGAAAAGCTATCAGAATATGAAGGTTTAATGTTTGTACAGGATGAAGCATCACAGTTGTGTTGCATCGCTTTGGGTGCATCTAAAGGTGAGACAATAATGGATGCATGCTCATGTCCGGGCGGAAAGAGTTTCGGTTCTGCCATATTGATGGACAATGAAGGAAGAATTGACAGTTGTGATCTTCATATAAACAAATTGTCGCTGGTTGAAACAGGTGCAAAAAGACTCGGAATAGAAATAATATATACCAAAGCAAAAAACTCAACCGCACCATTTGTTGGAATGTACGACAGAGTATTGTGCGATGTTCCGTGTTCGGGACTAGGCGTATTATCTAAAAAACCCGAAATAAGGTACAAGAAAAAGGAAGATATAGAAAAGCTTCCGAAAATTCAGTTAGCAATCCTTTCCAACTGTTCTCTTCACGTTAAGGAAGGCGGAGTTCTTGTATATTCAACATGTACACTCAGAAAAGAAGAAAACCAAAATGTTGTCGAAAACTTTTTAGCTGAGAACAAATCCTTTTCTTTGTGCGGATTCGAATGTGAAGGAAAAGAATACGAAGGAATGACCGAACTTCACCCAATTAATTCCACAACAGATGGATTTTTCATAGCAAAAATAATCAAAAAGGGATAGAACTCATGAAAGATTTAAGTAGTCTGACACTGTCTGAATTACAACAATACATATCTTCTCTTGAAGAGCCTGCGTACAGAGCAAAACAACTCTATGGGTGGATTCGCAAGGGCGTAGGATTTGAAGACATGTCAAATGTTCCTAAAAAACTCATTGAAAAAGTTGAAAACAACGGTGGTTATGTCAGGACAGCAAAGATTAACAAGAGATTTGAGTCAAAAGACGGGACCATTAAATATCTGATGGAACTATTTGACGGAGAATTGATTGAGTCTGTTGTAATGAAGTACAAACATGGTAACACCATTTGCATTTCAACTGAAGCAGGGTGTGCGATGGGATGTGCTTTCTGTGCATCTACGCTCGGTGGACTTAAGCGCAGGCTGTTTCCTTCTGAAATGCTGTCTCAAGTAGCTCAGGCTCAAAAAGATATAAATGACAGGATAGACGGAATAGTACTGATGGGAATAGGTGAACCATTAGACAATTACGACAACGTCATAAAATTCTTGAGAATTGTCGGTTCAGAAGATTCATTTAATATTGGTTACAGACACATATCCCTATCTACATGCGGACTAGTTGACAGAATATATGACCTGGCAAAAGAAGATTTACCAATCACCTTATCCATTTCACTTCATGCTTCTTCAGATGAAAAGAGATCAGCAATGATGCCGATTAACAGGAAATGGAATATAGAACAGTTGTTAACCGCTTGTTCAGACTATTTCAAAACTACAGGAAGACGAATATCTTTTGAATATTCACTAGCATCAGGAGAAAACGATTCTACAAATGATGCACATAACCTCATAAACACACTTAAAAAGTATTGCAAAGGTATGCCATTGCATGTAAACCTTATTCCAATAAATGCGACCGGTAGGGGATTTGCTCCTCCGGACAAAGACAATATATATGTGTTTGCATCAATTTTAAACAATGCACATATAACAGCTACGGTCAGAAGGACACTCGGTTCAGACATAAATGCATCGTGCGGTCAGCTTCGAGCCGGAGAGAAAAAATAAAGCCTGGAAGGAAAAATCAATGTTTTATTACGGACAATCAGATGTCGGAATGCATCGTAAAATAAACGAAGACAGTTACTGGGGCCAGACAATGTGGGGCCAGGAAGCCACACTCCTCGTTGTCTGTGACGGAATGGGCGGACACAAAGCAGGTGAAGTGGCAAGCAGAACCGCTGTCGAAACATTCTGTGACTTAATAATCTCATCTCCCTGTCTTGCTTCCAACGTCAATGACATAAAAGAAGAAATCAGAAAAAAAATAAGTATTGCAGTAAAAGAAGCAAACAAGAAGATTTTCAATTTATCTAGACAATATAGTGAAATGTCAGGAATGGGGACAACTCTTGTTGCGGCAATTGAGTATAAAGGACTTCTTGTAGTAGCAAACATAGGCGACAGCAGAATGTACATCTCAACTCCGAAAAAGACTGTTCAATTGTCTCACGATCACTCATTTGTTCAGTACCTTATAGATACAAACAAAATAACAAAAGAAGAAGCTAAATCTTATCCTAGAAAGAATGTAATAACAAGGGCTGTCGGAATAGGCCCACAAGCAGAAGTTGACATTTTCTTCTCAGACTTAAAACAGTGGGGAGACGGATACCTGCTCTTATGCAGTGATGGTCTTTCAAATTATGTCAGTGAAAAAGACATAGCAAACACATTCAATCGTGCTTCCAAAATTGATCCCGGTCAAAACGGGACAGCAGATCTGGAATTTGCCGTGAGTGAATTCATAACAACGGCAAACAATGGTGGCGGTGCTGATAATATAACGGCACTTACCGCAAGATACAGCATTTGAGGAGGAAGCACATGGACGTTTTCAATAAATACGTAGGCCAGGCGTTTGACGGCAGATATAAAATAGAAAAAACAATAGGTATAGGCGGAATGGCCGTAGTCTTTGAGGCTACCGATCTGCAGACAGGCAAAAAAGTTGCTGTAAAAATGCTGAAGGAGACAAACAGCCAGGACACATCTGCAATTAAGAGATTCGTAACTGAATCAAAAGCCATTGCAATGCTCAATCACCCGAATATAGTCAAAATATATGACATATCCGTAAAAGGTGAGAACAAATACATCGTAATGGAACTCATCAAAGGTATTACATTAAAGGAATACATAACACAAAAAGGAAAACTCGACTGGAGAGAGACGGCAATATTTGTTGAACAGATTCTTTCCGCTCTTGATCATGCTCACAATCAGGGTGTAATTCACAGAGATATTAAACCTCAAAACATTATGCTTTTGGAAGGCGGTATTGTAAAAGTAACTGACTTCGGAATTGCAAAGATACCGAAGGGCGAAACTCTTACGATGGCAGATAAGGCTATCGGAACCGTGTATTATCTCAGTCCTGAACAGGCAACCAGCAAAAAGATAGATAATCGTGCAGATATATACGCAGTCGGAATCATGATGTACCAGATGGTAACAGGAAAACTTCCTTTTGTTGCTGAATCACCAATTGCAGTTATATATAAACAACTGAATGAAGAAGCTGTAAGACCATCAAGAATTGTTCCGACAATACCGATTGGATTTGAGCAGATTATCATGACTGCCATTGAAAAGAATCCGGATGACAGATACGGAACAGCAACTCAGATGCTGAGACAGCTCAAGAGAATTCAAAACGACCCGACAGCGGTATTTGTAAAAAAACAAACCCCGAAAAAATCCAATACGGCTGAAATTGTTATCAAAAAAACATCCAGAACCAGCCCGTATGAGGATGAACCGGCTGTTGCAGAAGCAGGTAAAAACAGCAAAAACGTCGGAAGTGGAAGACCACTTGCAAATACCAAAAAGAAAAATCAGGGAAAACCGAAGAGAGGATCAAACGGTGGTATGCCGCTTTGGGCCGCAGTTGTTATATTCGTTGTTTTCCTTGCAATTGCAATAGTAGGAATTGTGGTTATTATCAATTCTCTGCTGAAAGCCAATGTTCCATATCAATTGTTTGATACAATCAAAAATACATTAACTTTTTGGAACACGCTAATATAGAAAGTTGAAGGTAAAACTTGATTAAAAGAGTATTCATCATTGTACTTGACAGTTTCGGAGTAGGAAAAGCAATAGATGCCAAAAATTTCGGAGATGCAGGAGCAGACACATTGGCTTCTGTGTCATCAAGTGAGTATTTCAAAGCACCAAACTTGACTTCATTGGGTCTGTTTAACATTGACGATGCCGCTAAAGGCAAAAAATATGGTCCGATTCCAAATCCGATTGGTTCATACGGAAGATTAAATGAAGAATCAAAAGGAAAAGACAGCACTGTAGGACACTGGGAACTTGCCGGTCTTGTTTCAAATGTTCCTTTTCCACTCTTCCCGAACGGATTTCCAAGTGAAGTGATATCTGAATTTGAAAAACTGACCAAAAGAAAAGTAATATGCAATAAACCGTATTCAGGAACCGAAGTAATAAAGGATTATGGTGAAGAGCATCTCAGAACCGGGGCGCTTATTGTTTATACTTCCGGTGACAGTGTCTTCCAGATTGCAGCTCACAAGTCTATTGTATCTATAGATGAGCTGTACGAAGATTGTCTCATAGCCAGAAAAATGCTATCCGGAAAATACAATGTATCAAGGGTCATTGCAAGACCATTTGAAGGAGAATATCCGTTTATCAGAACAAGTGAGCGTCATGACTTTTCGGCTGTTCCTGAGTCAGATACACTATGCGACATACTCAAAAAACAGAATTATGACGTAATTGGTATAGGAAAAACCGCAGATTTATTTGCGGAAAAAGGATTTACTCAAAACACAAGAACAAAGAGCAATGAAGACGGAATGGACAAACTGAACGAAGCTGTCTTAAAGGATTTTCATGGCATTTGTTTTGCAAATCTTGTGGATTTTGATACCATGTACGGACACAGAAGAGACAAAGACGGATATGCGAAAGCTATTTCTGTATTCGATGATTTCCTACCCGGATTCATGAAAAATCTGAGAGAAGACGATATTATGATTCTGACAGCTGATCATGGAAATGATCCATGTTATTCCGGAACAGACCATACAAGAGAAAACGTACCTTGTCTTGTATATGGTAAAGGAGTAAAAAGCGTCAACCTCGGTTCAAACGGAGTCTTTTCTGACATAGCAGCCAGTGTTGCAGATATGCTTGGAGCAGAATACACACTTTCTGGAAATAGTTTCTGGAGGAAAATATGCCATGATTAAAAACGTTAAAGACTTAATAGCAATAGCAAATGAAGCAAGAAACAATTCGTATGCTCCTTATTCAAAATACAAAGTAGGTGCCGCACTCTTATGCAAAGACGGAACCGTTATCACGGGATGCAATATAGAAAATGCTTCATTCACTGTGGGAATATGTGCAGAAAGAACTGCGTTTGCAAAAGCATTGTCCGAAGGAAAAACTGAATTTGATGCAATTGCCATTGTGGGCAATACATCTAACAGACCTACTCCTCCCTGCGGAGCATGCAGACAATTTATGTCGGAATTTGTAGGAAAAGATTTTGAAATAATTGAAGCATCCCCAGATGGTGATTTTGTGATAAGAAAAATGTCGGAACTATTTCCCGACATATTTATGCTATTCCATACTTAACAAATCGGGGCTGTTGCAAAAAGTTAAGTTTTGCAACAGCCCCTTAATTATTTATCTGAAATTAACTTCATATGAAGTAACTTCTTTTATTGTTTCACCATCTATCTGAAGTGCTCTCGGAGAATCGAATTCAACGACCACATTGTGACCGGTAAATACTTTGCACATATCCTTCTTGAGATGCTCCCCTTTGAATATTTTCGGGAAGTTCATGAGAGTTGAAAGTTTACCGGAACCGCTCCATACCATAACTGAAACGAGATGATTCTTGTTTAATCTGTCCTGGTCCGGAGTCGCCATCATTCCGCCGCCGTAATATCTTCCCATCATTGTAGGAGCGAGCCATATCTTCTTATATTCTGTCTCAACACCATCAATCGTCACCGTTCCATTTGCTGGTTTGAACTTTCCGAGCAGTCCCTTTATTGCGATTGATGTATAGTTAACTGGTTTATCCGATGTATTTCTCATTTCATCGCCGACTTCGGTGCAATAACCATCTATTCCGAATCCTACATTGTCAATAAAGCGGTATTCTTTTCCCTTAACTGTTACTGTCGGAAGATCTACAAGATATTTCTTTATATCTATCGGTCCGTCTTCGACAACATGTCCTATATCATGAAGGAAATCGTTACCGGTTCCTGTTGCATAATATAATATGTTTTTCGGGAAAGGCATTCCCAAAGTGTCGTTTACGAATCTGTTAAGAGTTCCGTCTCCGCCGCAAATAAGTAGAGTGTCTTCATCAGTTATCTTTGGAAGATATTCAGAATAATTTACTTTGGTAATGTCAGTAAACTCATTTTCTCCATTGATATAATCGACAACCTTTTTAGCGTTTTCATATCCTTTGTCACTGCATGACAGAGGGTTATATAAGACATAATACATTTATTTATTCCTCATTTATAGTTGATTGTTTCTTTGTAAATATATTCTACCATGCATATCTTAACACATTGTGAACAAATAGCATAGCATTTTGATAATTATTATACATTTTCCTTCTTTTTGTGGCAGAACAGAATGAATCCTGAAATTGCAAGGAAATAACCAAATACCGAGCGAAGCAATTCTTCAACCAACCCCCAAACATCTCTCTGCGATGATTCCTGGGAAATAAAGATGAACAGCGATGCCACAAACCATGCCGAAAAGAATATAATGCAGACAAGCTGAAAAGATCCGATTGGTGAAAAATATGGTCTGTTTAAAGTATATACAATATTTTTCTTGCGGTAGTAAATAGATAAAAAAATTATTGGAACAAGAAAGATAACATATTTGATTCCATCTTCAAGTAACGCCATCAAATCTGAATCAAATAAGGATTGCATGGAGCTGTAATTCAAAGTTGATGATAAAATTGCGTGCTTGATTAAATATAATATAAATGGTATAGCTGCTATATTTAATGTACCTATTATTACTCCCCACAACTTATCTTTATTTGTACCGGATAAAATGGCATATCCGACAATACCGCAAATAAAGAATACTGAAGCCGAATAAAAATAATAGACCAGCTTATAAGATAACTGAATTGTGAAATCCAGACTATATGGTAAATATACGTAGTTCAATTCCAAAATTGAGAATATAACTGTGAACATGCAGCACAAAGCCAGCGGCAGTATCAGTTCCCACAATATATATTTTTTCAAAGCGAATTTGCGTGTTTCTTTGTTCAATTTGTTCCTCCGAAATTTGGATATACTTAATATACCATTTTTTATAGAAAAAGTGAATACAACTCTCGCACTCAAAGTTGAAATTTTCCCTTTATGGTCATATAATAATATGCTGAAAGGAAGACTGAAAACATGGATTTAAAAAAGATGATTCATTCATTTGACAATTGTCCCTGCGGGCGCAAACATGCTTTTGATTTGCAGACATATAAAGCAGAAAAAGGCCTTGTCAATAAAGTAGGAAAAGAACTGGTTGAAGCAGGTTTTCCAAAAAAAGTATATATTGTATCCGATGAAAATGCGATGAACGCATCAAAAGGATTGATTCAGAGCCTGGATAAGGAAGGTTTTGATTACAATCTCAAAGTTTATCCGGATATGAGATATGCCAGAATGTCCGACTCACTTCAGATTCTGAGTGATTCAGAAGGATATGACGGAATAATATCAATCGGAACGGGTTCTGTCAATGATATCTGCAGATATGCAGCAGCAAGAGCATCTAAGCCATTTGCCATTTTTGCAACAGCACCTTCAATGGATGGTTTTGCATCAGATTCCGCACCTCTTATAGACAACAATTTTAAAATTTCATACATGTGCAGACAACCGATGGTTGTGCTTGCAGATACTGAAATACTCGCAGATGCTCCAAACGAACTTAAAGCAGCAGGATATGGTGACATAATGGCAAAATATCTTGCCATTGTCGACTGGAAAGCAGCCAACTATACAACAGGTGAATACTATTGTGAAAAAGTGGTTGATCTTGTCAAAAAAGCAACTGATTCAGTCTGGAACATGACAGACAAAATAACAAGCAAAGACCCTGAAGCAGCTGGATCCATTATGGATGCACTGATTCTTACAGGATGTGCAATGCAACTTGCCAAATGTACAAGACCGGCATCAGGGTCTGAACATGTTGTAAGTCACTACTGGGAAATACATAAACTGGAAAGAGGCGAATGGCCGGATTTCCATGGAAAAAAAGTCGGACTTGCAATGTGTGAGTTGATTCCAATTTATAAAAGACTTTTAGATTTGGAAACAATTGAAGTTGAACCTGAAAGACTCAACCTGGATAAAGTGTTGGCTCACTACAGTCCATCATTCAGAAAAGAAGTAATTGGGTATAACGTTCCAAGTATATGTAACTTGGTAGATATTGAGACATTTAAAAACAGATGGCCGGATATCCAGAAATCCATCAAAGAAGATTTGCCTGATGAAAAAGATTTCATTGAACATATGAAAAAAGCAGGTTGCGTCACAACAATTGAAGAAGCACATATTTCACCGGAATTCCGTGATGATGCAATTCACTACAGTCCATACATGAGAAGAAGAACAACATTGTTAAGACTTCTTCCGATGATAAATAATTTCGAATATTAATAATTCAAGCTGCATTTTCCCGATAAGGATTATGCAGCTTTCTTTATCCAATAATTTAAAGGAGGTCCTCGTAAGAAGACCTCCTTTGTAATCAGGGTTAGGAAAACCTATGAATTGTTTTGGCTTTTGCCAATTCTATTCACAAGTACTTTTCCCTTAAGTGAAGTTTGTTTATTAGCCTTCGCTTACAACAACGTTATTGCTGTCGATGTTGTATGTTCCACCGTCTTTGAGGACTGGGTGGAGTGTAGCTGCATAAACTGCTTCAA
>JAILLB010000119.1 GCA_024693345.1 Clostridiales bacterium | reverse complement strand
CAAAGCAATCGCGATGGCATAATTAGACAATAAAACGTATCTCCTGTAACAAGGAGTAGCGGGTGAGTGTCCACCCTGTGTTTGGGCGAAGATATCTTAGCCCTTCACGAAGCTCGTGACTTAAGTCATGAGTGGTTCACTCTTCCACTGCGGCTTTTTGCGACAGAATTGCCCTAACCTTGGAAGGATCAACTTTGGGTACTCTATTATAACGGCAAATACCATTCTTTTCCTGCTCGACATCGGTGAACTGAGTAAAACAAAATCCCCAAATTGTATTATTGAACATAAATGTTTCACACGTATTCTTAATCTGGCGGACTAGATCATCTGTATCAGCCGCCATTTTTTCTCTTATACACCATTCAGGACCACCTGGTTCAATCAGCCAGATTGCACCCATTTCACTTATAAACACAGGTTTGCCTGGGAAAGATTTTGGAAGATCTATGTTCTCCCCTCTGATAAGAGGATCATATCTCTCATGCAGTGCTGTTAAATCTCTTTCCGTTTCGTGGTAATCAAAAATATCAGATGTACCTTCATGCCACCAGCCTGATGCATCTATGCATGGACGTGTTCTGTCAAGTGAATGAGTCAAGTCAACCAGATAATGTACAAACTCTTTGTTCTGATACTTGCTTGATTCATTCAATGGACACCATCCGATAATGGAAGGATGGTTATAATCTCTGTTTATCTCTTCTGTCCACTCTGGTATGAAACCCTGCCATGCAGTGGGCTCAGAAGTGTTCAAGCCCCAGCTTGCATGTTCACCCCATACCAAATATCCGAGCTTATCGCAATGATAAAGAAATCTCTCTTCAAAGATTTTCTGATGAAGTCTTGCACCATTGAATCCAAAAGATTTGGACAATTTGATGTCATCTATCATTGCTTTATCCGAAGGTGCGGTTATTATTCCATCAGGGTAGAATCCCTGATCAAGCACTAGTCTTTGGAAAACAGATTTTCCGTTGAGACGGAATCTACCGTTCTCATACGATACTTCACGCATTCCAAAATAGCTCTTAACTCTATCATCTCCAAGTGAAAAAACTATATCATATAGATTCGGATTCTCAACATCCCATGAATGCAGTTTGGAAAGTTTCAAATCAATAGTTGCATTACGTCCGCAAACAACCGCACTTTCTTTTCCGACAACTTTTCCTTTGTATGATGCCTCTGCAGTTAATGTCATTTTGTCTGCACCAAAGCAATAAGCGTCAATATAAATTGAAGAGTGACCGCAGTCAGGTGTCATTTTTACACTCTTTATGTAAGCATCCGGTACAAACTCGAGCCAAACAGTCTGCCATATTCCAGTTGTGCGTGTATAGCTGCATCTCTCTGATTTATATGCATAACACTGTTTGCCGCTTGGCTGCTTTCCGGAACGAAGATAATCTTCTGCACGCACCACAACAACATTCTGACCCTGTCTGACAAAATCAGTTATATCAAAAGAGAATGAAACATATCCGCCTATATGACTGCCTACTTCTTTTGAGTTTATCCATACGGTGGTTTTGTAATCACATGCTCCGAAATGAAGAATAACTCTTCCCTTTTTCTCAGATAATTCAAAAGATCTGCGATACCATACGCATTCCATGAAATCTTTGATATTTAATCCTGAAAGAGGACTTTCCGGTGAAAAAGGAACTGTAATTTTTTTGTCGTATTCATTTTCTCCGCTTTCGAGATGCATTCCTCGATCAACACCGCTTTTTCCCGCATCTATCGAAAAGAGCCATTTCCCATTCAAGTTTTGCCATGAATCACGCATAAATTGAGGCTTTGGATGCTCACTTCTTGGAATTCTCATAATAATCTCCTATTCTTCATACTTTCAGGGAACATGTTTTAATTGTTCTCCCACAGCCCATATGTTTCAAGCATATATTTCCCTATTTCAAACAACATTTTATCAGCCATTTCTCTTATCCTGAACGGAATAGGCTTAAGGTTCAATGTAAGTTCTCCATTATAGAAGAAATCTTCATGTCCTTTTCTGTTCGGGGTATCTGTCTCTATTGAAAATGCGTTCTTATAATCAATATCTATCAAAGCCTGCATAAATGCATCAAAGTTAATATTTCCAAAGAGAGGAAAATTGTGGGCATCAGGACAAAACATGCCATCAGGTTCTTTGATCGGATAGTGATTGTCATGAATGTGAACTGCACGAAGATGATCTCCGAGTTTGGTTACTTCGTTATACTGATTCAAACGAGTCAGATTGGCATGACCTGTATCCCAGCATGCATGAATATGTGTGCTGTCCATGGCATTAATAACCGCAAGTAGCTGATCTGCATCAAAACAATATGAATCTTTCTCGAGGAAGTGTCCGTAGTTCTCAAAACAGAAATCCACATCATAATCATCGAGCATCGGAAGAAAACGGTTATAATACTCTACATTTTTCTCTACAAAACTCTCAGGAGTACATCCCTTAACATGAAGCAGATGAACCACCAGAGATTTAATTCCCAAATATGAGCATACCTTTATGCACTGACGCAGTTTTCTTTCATCTTCTTCGTTTGCCTCATCAAGATAGGTCACAATCGGAGAATGAGCCTGACAGAAAAACATGTTTCTCGATTCCATCCTCTGTTTTATTCTCTTTGTGGGCATAAGCCAGTTGTCTTCATCAAGAAGAAATGAATCATAAGGACACCCCATTGAAAGATCAAGAGCTCCGTATCCCAAATCTGCATGGTAATCAATCAATTCGCCCAAATCACGGATAAAAAAGTGAGTGTAGCCGTTAGTCAGTATAGATAATTTCATATGCAATCCCCCGCAATATTTGTTTCAGTTGTTAATAATATCAAAGTTCACTTTACAACGTAGTAAAGCAGATATTGACCATTTCTGTCTTTAGCATACCTGCTGCGCTTCAAATATTCAAATGAATCGTACAGGTTTCGTCTTTCCATTATTTCTGTCAGTTTGAAATGAACCACTTTTTCAGCAAGACTATCTACTGCCTTTGCTCTTTCATCATCATTTTCAACACGCACAGTCTTAAGATATTCTATTGAAAGATATTCTCTCTCGATTCTTTCTCTTATCTCTTTCGTCTCCGCTTCTTCCATGGCACGCTTGAATAATCTGTCATATTCAGCTATGTCCGCATCATTGAAATATGAGCTGTCAGGCCCTGAATAAATGCTCATGACGTGACCCTTGACAGATTCTGTGGCACGAAGAATGTATTCTTTGATGAATGGGGCACCTTTTCCGTAAACATCTGACAGAAATGTGTCAATTATCTCATCAACATTTCCGTTGGCATCCCAAAGCAGACGCCCAATCAAATATGCTTTAAGTTGATCCATAGCGGCACCGCCGCCGTACGAGAAATTGCCTTCTTCAAGAACTCCCTTAACTCCCATTTTCTTATAGAATCTAATGTTTTCTGCCATCTGATAAAAGTTTGGGAATGGCTGGAGATAATTGCTGAAGTTTACAGCATAATCCCAGATATATACCCTGTCATGAATTCTCGTCCAGTCTTTGACATCTTTAATAAAATCTGATGCGCGATTTGACGGATCCCTGCTAGCAAGCACTTCAAATGGCTCGGAAAATTCACATTCAATATTACAGAGACGAACAATCACATTATGTCTCGGTCGAACGTAGCGCGGTGCGTGTCTTGTGTACTGATAAGCAAATGTGTGAATCAATACATCAGGAGCAACTTTTTCTACCTCCTCAGCTACCCGGTTAACAAATGTAATCATGCTTCCGGATGGAGATCCTTCGCGCTCATCAATCTCTCTGCATTTTTTGCAGCAGCAGTAGCACTTGTTGTCATTTTGTGCAACTGAGAAAACCTTGCAGTGCGGATTTTCTTTTATCTGTTGAATAACATTTTCAGTCATGATCCGGATAACGTTTTCGTTAGACAGACATGGCTGTTTTGGAACCCTGGCCCCATCAATTTCCGAATAATACTCAGGGTGTTTTTCATAATACACTTTTGATGGCAACAGCGTTTCGAATGTATGATGTGCACTGAAAAATTTCGTGTTAGATCCCTTTTCGCGGGAAACATCAGCAATGGAAGTGTTCAGGCGATTTTTTGATGCAAAATTGCCGTTAAATGCATCGCGGAAATATGCATCACGATATTCAAAATCGGGCTTTTCTATAACACTATCCGCTTTTATCACCAATTCTTTCACGTGGTCTATACGTTCAATTTTTGAAGTAAGACATCTGAAATTCAGATACTTTTCCAAAAATGCATATACGCCGTACAATGTTCCTCTCGACTTGTTTCCACAGATAAGAACTGTTCCATCATCAGCAACACGAATCAAAAAACCTTCATCACCGAGAGAATCCAGCTCATATTCGGTTACGTATTCTCTAGCATTTCTTGAATCCTTGCCGACTATTATCTCAATACTTCTCTTTTCGCATATATCTGAAAAAAACGGAATTAAAACATCGGTTGCCTCATAAATGTATTTTTGCAACTCGGAAGCAGCAAATCTCTCACATTCATCGGCAAAATATGAACCTACTATATGGTAAGAACTTCTTCCGTTTTTTATGATTTCAAATGTCTTCATAATGCGTTTCCTTTGAAAAAAGAAAATGTAATATCTCTTTTATTTATTATACCATATATTATTTGCGCAAAAAAGAATTATGATATCTGATGAATCCTGACATTTATCTCGGTATCGCAAAAACTCTCCTAATAAGAGAGTTTTTTGTCTATTCTCTTAAAAAATGATTGGATAATATATTGATTTATGGTAAAATATTGTCAGAGGTGATCTGATATGAATTTGAATATCGCATTTGCCAGAAATCTGCGTCAGAAAAGACGCGAATTGGGGCTGACACAAAAGAATTTGGCCGAAATGCTCGGACAAGGATACACTGAAAAAGCTGTCAGCAAATGGGAGAGCGGAAACAATTTGCCGCCAAGTAGTATTCTCCCAAAATTAGCATTTATACTAAAAACAAATATTGATTCACTTATGCGAGAACCAACCGAAAAAACATATTATCTCGGAATTGATGGCGGAGGAACGAAAACCGATTTTGCACTCGAAGATGAGAACGGAAGCATTCTGCGAAGAACAATTGAGGATGGATGTAATCCAAACACTGTCGGAATCAGCACGACAAAACTGATTCTTAAAAACGGAATATTGAAAATATGCGATGGTGTGGATCTGAGTTCTGTCATTGTTTTTGCAGGTATCTCAGGATGTAAGACAGGCAATTACGAAAAAGATATTCGCGACCTGTTTAATGAAATGGGATTTGAAAAATATGACGTGGGCAGTGACAACGACAACATAATCGCTGCGGGTCTGGGAAACAGTGAAGGAATATCTGTAATTCTCGGAACTGGAATATGTGCTTATGCTGTCACAAAACAGGGCTCGCACAGAATTGCAGGTTGGGGATATCTTTTCGACAACGGAGGAAGTGCATTTCACATTGGAAGAGATGCAATCAGCAGCATCTATTCCTATTATGACGGATCCGGAAAAGAAACAACACTTGTGTCTCGCATCGAAGAATTGTCCGGGTGTTCTGGAACTGAATTGTTGAAAAAACTATATAATGACGGAAACAAACTCGTTGCTTCATATGCAGTTGCAGTTTTTGAAGAGGCAGAAAAAGGAGACGAAATCGCAGTTTCTATATTAAAAGAAAACTTCAACGAAGTAGCAAGGATTATACGTTCTGCTCTGAAGTATTTTTCAAATCACAGTGAACCGGTTCCTGTTTTTATTGCAGGTGGACTTACCAATCGTTCAGACATTTTAAAGCACATAAAAGATGCAATGGAACAAGATTCAAACAGATGTGAATGGCATATTCTTTCAAGCAGTCCTGTCGAAGGCGCCGTGTTGATTGCTAAGAAAATGAGGGGAGAGAGCGATGGAAAATAACAGAATATTGAAAACCGAAATGCGCAATCCTTACTCTATGCACATAGATCAAATGACTACCGGTGAAATGATTGCATGCATTCAGAGAGAAAACGAGAAAGCAGTAGCTGCAGTTGGTGCAGTATCTGAACAAATAGAGAAAGCATGTGACACTATAGCAAATCACCTTTCCGAAGGCGGACGACTTGTCTATGTTGGAGCCGGAACATCAGGACGTCTCGGAGTTCTGGATGCGGCAGAATGTCCTCCGACATTCGGGGTACCAAGGGACCTTGTAATAGGTATTATTGCAGGTGGAGAAAAATGTCTTTCACAGGCTGCAGAACAGGAAGAGGATCATTCAGAATTCGGAGAGCGAGATTTAAAAGAACACAAAATCACAGAAAAAGATGTAATTGTTGGAATATCCGCATCAGGAAATGCAGAATATGTAGTCGGTGCATTAAAATATGCAAAACATCTAAACTGTTCCACAGTTTGTATTACATCAAACGAAGGTACTCTTATAACTAAATATGCCGATATCCAAATAGTCGTAGATACAGGTGCAGAAGTCATAACAGGTTCTACACGAATGAAGGCTGGAACAGCACAAAAACTTATTTTGAATACACTTTCCACTGTTGCTATGATTAAACTCGGAAAAGTGTATGAAAATATGATGATTAATCTCCGACCGACAAATGAGAAACTGACAAAAAGAATGGTCAGGATTGTCATGGAGATTTCGGGAGCAGATGAAAAAAAGTCGATTGAACTGCTGAAGAAGTCGAACTGGAACATTAAAAAAGCAGTGGAAATGGACAAAGCTTAATCAGATTGATATTAAGTTGTGAGAAAGAGAGTTTTGTTATGAGAAAAGTCAGAGTAGGAGTTTTGGGTGCACGAAGAGGTGGCTCAATGATTGATTACTGCAAAAAGGCGGACAATGCCGAAGTCGTTGCTATCTGCGACAAAGAGCAATATCTCCTCGACATCCAGAAGAAAAATGCTGACGGTCTTGATATCGCATATTACATATGTTTTGAAGACTTCATTAAACATGATATGGACGCCGTCGTGCTTGCAAATTACGCTAACGAGCATGCCCCTTTTGCCATAAAGTGTCTTAACGCAGGAAAGCATGTTTTTTCTGAAGTTCTTCCAGTACAGACCATGAAAGAAGCAGTTGAACTGATTGAAGCAGTCGAAAAAAGCGGTCTGGTTTATTCTTATGGCGAAAACTACTGCTATATGGGTGCCAACAGGGAGATGAAAAGGCTGTATGAAGAAGGCAAAATCGGAGAGTTTGAATATGGCGAAGGAGAATACATCCACAACTGTGAGCCAATATGGCCTGAGATAACATACGGACAAAAAGACCACTGGCGAAACAATATGTATTCCACATTCTATTGTACTCACTCACTTGGTCCTATCATCCATACAACCGGTCTTCGTCCGGTTTCGGTTGTGGCATTTGAGAGCACAATGAATGAGAGAAATCTAAGGATTGGAAGCAAGGCCGGACTATTTGGAGTTGAGATAGTAACTCTTGAAAATGGCGGCATAGTGAAGAGCATTCATGGAGGACTGTATTTCAACAGCATCTGGTATGCAATATATGGTTCAAAGGGTCATATGGAAAGTGCACGTGAAATTTCACGGAACGGCCACATGAACAAAATATTTGTTCAGGCTGACAACTACTCAGGAGAATACTCCAAACCTCCTGTAGAAGAATACGACCCAAATACAAAGTCTTCTCTTGACACAAGCAAATTCGGTCATAGCGGATCTGATTTCTACCCCATGTACTATTTCATAGAGAAAATCAAAGGGGACGAAAAAGCAGACACAATAGATGTCTATCAGGCCTTGGACATGTTCCTTCCTGGTTTGCTCGGATACAGATCGGTTCTAAATGGAAGTACACCTGTTGCAATACCGAACCTAAGAGACAAACACGAAAGAGACAAGTGGAGAAATGACACAAGCTGCACAGATCCTAAAGTTGCCGGTGAAATGCTATTGCCCACTTCTCTCATAGGGACACCGGATATTCCGGATTCAGTATATGAATCTGTTAAACAAAAATGGGAAATTAAAAAAGAAGAACTCAAAAACAAATAGAAATTGATTATTGGAGAAACATATGAGTATTCAAATCGGATATATGACAATTCCGGGTGTCAGACCGAACCTGACGGATCCCCTTCCCAAGTTCATGAGGATGAGCGGATTCAAAATGTTTAATACAAAAGGTAATTTTCCGGATGAAGTAAAGAAAGATCTGGGCACATGTACACGCACTTTGCCATACAGGGTTCAGGACAGATATACATCTGAAAGAAAACCAATACAAATCAAGACTGTCATACTAGAAAATGAGTACCTGAAAGCCATCTTTACCCCTGAATACGGCGGGAAACTGTGGTCACTTTACGACAAAGTCAACAACCGTGATCTGCTCATGGCAAATCCGGTTCTGCAGCCACGCAATCTGGCGATAAGAAATGCATGGACTTCAGGTGGCATCGAGTGGAATTTCGGATCTTTGGGTCACACATATTTCACGTGTGACGATGTGTTCTGTGCTGTTATGGAATACCAGGGAGAAAAATTCATTCGTATTTATGAATTCGAACGTGCAAAAGAATGCGTTTTTCAGATAGACTTTATTCTCCCGGAAAACTCTCATTGCCTGTACTCACATGTCAAGGTTACAAATCCAAATAATGTCGATACTACTACTTACTGGTGGACAAATGTTGCCGTTCCCGAGGATGGAAAAACACGTGTTCTTTCATCGTCCGAAAAAGTAATTGCGGTTTGTGGCGGAGATCTTACGTATGAGAAACTTCCCTACCTGTCGATAATGGATGGAGACCTTTCATATCCCATAAATGCAACTCGCAGTTTCGACTATTTCTTCCAGCCCGAAGATAATGTTCGGACGACATGGGAAGGATCAGTGAATAAGAACGGATATGCTTTTTATGACAGGTCCACAAGTCCTCTGATTTATCACAAAATGTTCTGCTGGGGCAATCACAGAGGCGGAAAACGCTGGCAGGAGTATCTTTCCGACGATTTGCACGGGGACTATATTGAACTGCAGGCAGGGTTTGCAAGGAGCCAGATGCATGACAAGCAGTTCCCTGCCAATTCATCGATTGAATGGACGCAGTGTTTCGGAGGCACACATGTTTTGCCTGAGTCAGTTCACGATGTCGATCTGCACAATGCAAACATCACATTCGGCAATCATGTGGGTGAACTCATACCGGAAGACGAATTGCTGAAAGCCGATGAAATGTTCAAATTACTTGCACTTGAGAAAACAAAGGAGAGCGACATCGTTCATTACGGAAGCGGATGGGGCGCACTTGAAATAATTCGTGAAGAAAAGGTTAAAGACATAAAACTGCCTGAGAATCTCTGCTTTCCGGCAAGTTCTTTATCTGATGAACAAAAGCCATGGCTTGAACTGCTTGAAAAAGGATACATGACCAAGGACGAACCGGGTGTCATTCCGCCTTCATGGATGACTTCGGAAAAATGGATGTCTTTGATTGAAAAGAGTCTTGATAATGAAGAGGCTGACAACTGGCTGACATACCTTCACTACGGCAATATGCTGTTTGAATACTGGAATAGCACAGACACGGCTAAAAACGTCATTGACTGGGAGCTGGCAGATGAGTATGAAACACGTGCAGAAAAAGCCTGGATTCATTCCGATAATCTTTGTCCCAATGCCTTCGCAAAGCGCAACCTTGCAGTTTTGTATAAGTTGAAAGGCGACTGCGACAAAGCAGAAAAATACTATGATGAACTGTTTGAATTGCCTGAATCGGTTTCAGACTTTGCTTTTGCTGCTGAATACCTTGCATTTTTAAACGGAAACAAAAAATATGAAAAGGCATTGTCTCTGTACAACAGGCTTCCTGAAGACATTCAGAGCTGTGACAGAGTAACATTGTGCTACGCACTGAGTTCTTTGAAGCTTAACATGCCTGAACAAATATCCTATATATTTGACAGGGACTTTGCAGCTATAAGAGAAGGAGAGACCAGCTTGTCCGATTACTGGTTTGAGTACCACGCAAGACTTATTGCAAAAGAGCGCAGAATTGTATATGAAGAACATGAAAAAGAACTGATCGGAGAAGCAGAAGACAAATTCCCGCCGCCTCATAAAATAGATTTCAGAATGAGCTACAACAAAAATCTGAAGTACAGAACAACAGAATAACGAAAAACAGGCCGCTTAAAACCTCTGCAAATGAGGCGATAAACGGCCTGTTATCATACATATTCAATGTATTTATGTTACTGTTGTTCCTTTTTCTCGTACAAGCCATTAAATGACTTTATGAGTTTAATTTCGTTTGGGTCATACGGACGCAAATTGGGACGAAGCAAATCGTGTTGCCACTTTGTGAAGTCAAAATCTTTTTTGCCTTCTGAAGCTTCATATTGTTCCCAAAGACTGTCCCAGGGTTCATATGTCTGTGTTTTTCCTGCTACAAATCCCCAGCACATACAGTTTATTCTGTCTAGATAAAGAAGTGGATATACGTCCTGTACAGTCTGCCTGTTTATTCTGTTCAACCATTCAGTAAGCAATATCGGTCGGCCAAGGCCTTTTAATACTTCATAATCGACTACAAAGTCTTTCATCGGTTTGTAGTTGTGCCAGGACAATACATCGGATAAATCTGCGCTTACCTGATCATTTGGTCTCATTTCATGCAGGTCTCTCCAGTACCATATATCCGACGCAAGTGGCTGAACCGGGTCAAGTTCACGTACCGTTTTGAACATAAGTTCGATTAGAGGAACGGATCTTTCCACGCCTATTGTTATGCCTGGTTCATTATATACGTTCCAGCACACTATTCTCTCATCCTCGCGATACTTTCCAACTATTTCTCTGATCATTTTCAGGTAGTCTTCTCTTGTATCTTCCCTTTCGAGTTCGTGATAAGGAACACGGGCCTTTTCTTCAGGAGTCAGAGGAAAACGCCCCTGATGATATCCCAAAGCATATTTCTGTTCACCCAATTGCTTGGGTGAGTATTTTTCTCCACTGCAAAGCTGAGCTTCATTTGCCAAAACCAAAACAACCTTCTGACCGTGTTTATCACATATCGAAATGTACTTTTCAAGGACATTCATGAAACTGTCATGTTCCTGAATCCAGACATCAAACTCAATAATCAGTCTGACCACATTAAATCCTAATTCCTTGCATTTCGCAAGTTCTCTGTCGGCAGTTTCCATATGAATGGCATTGTCATGGCTTTGCCACATGTCAATTCTGTTGGCACAGTCACTCCCAATAAAGTTACAGCCTCTGAGCCAACCAACTTTTTTCTGCCATGCCCAGGCTTCTTCTTTAGTCCATCTTCTGTCCATTTTGCACTCCACTTGTTTGTTTGACATGGTTTTGTTTGTTATTTTCTGAACGGCTGGTTATCATATCTTCCGTTTTCCATCTTGCAGAAATCAAAATATGCTCTTGACCAAGCATAACGGCCTTCTCCGTCATTGAGTATGATGCGTCCATACCTGTCGTACAGTCCGGAAACATTGAATACTGCTTCTGTTATCTTGTCCCCTTTGTGTTCTCCGGTTACAACTACTGAATGACGTCCGTATGATCTGTAACAAACCTTTTCAACAGGAGAACACTTTACGTGAACTTCTTCACCTTCGGTCCAGATTTCGTGGATTTCCGGACCCATGGATGCGTAGAAATCTCCTCTTTCAAGTGCACTCATAATGGCACCATATTCAAGTTTTTCTGCTTTAATCATAATAAATCCGCCGCATGAATCCCATCTCGGGTGTCCTTCCGGGAATCTGTCGTGGTTGTCGTCGGATGCAATGCAGAAAATCTTATTTCCTCTTCTGAGCATATCATCGTATACTCTGTCATTTATTTCCGGATAACCTCCAACATAGCAGCTGTTGTTGAATATTTCCATGGCAAACACACCCTTGATGTCTCTGTAGTCATCGAGGTCCTGTTCTGACCATGTCGGATGGTTATAGCATGCAAGGAACCCTTCTTTGCATGTTTTTTCAATCATATCATTGACGTTCTTGTAGTTTCTCTCGTAATCTGGAGTTCCTGTATATTTTTGAATTTCTCTTAAATCCGAATGATTATCTCCAATGTATTTTGGGTTAAAACAAGGAATTGCGGTATTGTGCGGATCCTTTGCATAGAAACATATATGCGTACACGGAGTGTGGTTCCAAGCTCTGTCTCCCGGAACGTCATTGACATCCATCTCATATCCCGTAATCGCCATGAAAGTATCGTCATTCAAATCAGAGTGATCAATCAGAACATTGTGATCGGTAAACGCAATAATTGAATAACCATAGCGCTTATATACTTCCTTCAACTGTTCAACAGTGTATTTTCCATCAGACAACACACTATGACAGTGCATATTTGCTTTGTAGAATTGTCCGCCCTCGGGCAGCAAATAGTTTCTCATAAAATAACCCTCGTTTTCCCAGTTAACTGTTGTTGTCAACTGTCATCTTTTTTATAATTTTTAATTCATTTTTTCCGTCTACGACAGAATATTCCATCTTTTCGGAAAACTGTTTGACCAGCATGATACCCACCCCTCCGGGTGTTCTCTCTGAAATATCCACATCAACATCTATGGGTTTAGCCTCAATGGGGTTGAATAGTACTCCATTGTTTGTAAATGTCAGAGTTGCTGTTCCATTAATATACTCAACATCTACACTTAAATGCGGATTTTCAACACCGGTAAATGAGTAACTGATGTAGTTGTTGACAAGTTCATCAATTATGACGCACATCTCAGACATTTTATCATGGTCTGCACCTGAACAAATGTCGCGGACTTTATTTGTCAATTTTTCTATATCATCAAAATCGGGCGGAGCCAACTCGATTCTTTCTCTTTTTCCGATTTCGAGCAATAACATCGTAATATCATAAAAAACGCAAGATTGTATGCTGTTGTTTTTTAATGCAATCAAGATATATTCCCATCTCGGTATTGCTGAGTGAATACAGTTTTTTGCTCATTTTTTACAGTTCCTCCGTCTAAATTTCAAAATCCGCTCCTTCAAGCGTAATGGATATGCAATGTGATTCATCAAATATTTTGTGTCTGTAATATTTTTTGCCTTTGTATTCGACTTTACC
>JAILLB010000074.1 GCA_024693345.1 Clostridiales bacterium | reverse complement strand
AATCTTCCATTTTTACATTATCATTTGCGTTTGTTTCCCTAATGGTAGTCGCAATAAAGCTAAGCTGTCCATTGTACATACTGCTCTCAACGTGAAGGCATGCGAGTTTACCCGCATAATTTGTCAATTCTTCGCCTGTCTTGTTCCACATTTTGACCTGTATGTCTGTTTTGCCATCAGAAATGTTTAATACAACATATTTGCTTCCGTTTTTTGATTCTCTCTCAATTACTTCTTTAACAATTGCAAACAGGTTGTCATTTACCTTTATTCCATCTTTAAAATCCTTTACGCTAACCACGGCAATTCTCCCTCTAAACGTAAAATAAAATAACGTACTCATTATATCACAATCAATGATTAATGTATATGCAGCAGACAAAAAAACAATCAGCGGTTTTCCGAAGAAAACCGCTGACATATTGTCAAATGGTTACTAGATATTAGCCTGTAACTGCCTTCTGATCGAGCTGGAATGCTGTTGCAACTTCTTCAGCTGTCAAAGCATGGTCATAAATCTTAGCATCGAGCAACTGGAAATCAGCTGTTCTGAATTCAAGGTATTCGCCATTGTGCTCATGATTCATGTTCTTATCGCCGTCGATATCTGCACCGACAATCATAGACTTCATTGTATTCTCTGTGTTAGGCGGAACTACATTAAGCGAACTATCGAACTTTGTTTCAGCTTCAAATGCACCATTTACGTAAATTCTCATAACACCTTCGCTCTTGCTGAATGTAGCAACTACGTGTGTGAGTTCAGTGTTTGAAGATGTAGTTGTAGCAGAAACTGAAGTGTATGGAGTTTTTCCAAGTAAAATAGTGAAGTAAGGCTTTCCTGCATTTTCAGCAATCCCAAATCCACCAGTCTCTGTTGAGCAGAAGATAGCCTGAATTGAGTCGCCGCCTGAAGTATTGTTATTGAAGTAGTATACTTCCATTGAGAAATCTTTATTGAACAGATTGAGATAATCTGTAGCAGTTTTGACAGAATTAATTGTTCCAATAGCTGCTGTGCCCGTTTCAAATACTACAAATGCCGGTACTTTATACTTTGTTCCGTCAACGTATACTGAGTAGTTGTCAACATATTCATTGGCAGCAGTCGGGAATGTAAGGAGACCCTTTGAGTCAACTATCTTTCCACCTTTGAAGTCAATGTCACAAATGATGCCTGTGAGTTCCTGAGGTTCTTCCTGTGCAACTTTTGTAATAACCATTGTGCATCCTGAGTCAAACTCAATTGTGCCTTTATAGTTCTTAATCTTACCAGTAACTTTTACTGTGTCGCCGACTTTAACTGTATCAGCGCCTTCGCCCTTAGCTCTGTACGCATCAATAGGTCTAGCTTCTTCGCCTTCAACTACGATTGTAAATGTTACGTTCTTGTACTGCTCACTATATGCAGTGCCAACTTTTGTAACTACACCTTCAAGTGTGAATTCACCTGTAAGCGCTTCTCCGTCTGCAAGTGCATATGCTGCTGTGAGAATAGCACTAGGATCGTTAGGATCAATTACAACTGCTGTTGTTGTTTCTTCAGTTGTTGTTTCTTCAGTTGTTACCTTTTCGGTAGCTGTTGTAACTTCAGCTGTTGTTGTTTCTTCAGTTGTTACCTTTTCGGTAGCTGTTGTAACTTCAGCTGTTGTTGTCACTTCTGTTGTTGTTTTTTCTGTGGTCTGAGCCGCAGTTGTTTCAACAGTTGTAACTTCTGTTGTTTCTACCTTGTCAGTAGCTGTTGTTGTTGTACCGCTGTTTCCGTTACAAGCAACCAAAGCAACTACCATGATGGCAACCAACAAGAAAGCTAAAATCTTCTTCATTATGATGATTCCTCCATAATTGATTTGTTTTTCCCATTTTCTCCTGGAAACATATTATATTATATCACGTGCGTGATTAATATCAAGTGATTATTTGTTTTTTTACTCCATTTCACGATTTGATCTGGTTTTTTTAGTCTGCTTAAAAACTATGTTTTTTTACAGCCCCTAAATGATTTATATTATTTTTTGTAAAGCTTCTGCTTCGTATGGTAATGAATCGATACTATCATCAGGCATAAATTCAAGAAGAAGCTTCTGTGTCTTGTCAAATTGGTCCAGATATTTTTTCCAAATCTCGATTCCCTTGATCAGAGGATATCTCTCTTTGCCAAGCCAATTGAACACGTGAATGTTAACTGTATATGGTGCAATTGACTTTGCATTGATTATATTTTCGTCAACACTTTTGAATTGATTTGGCTGCCAGTACATTTTGAAGTTATTCATATTGACGCTTTTCATCAATTCCAAAGTTGATTCCGTAGAATCTGTAAGAGTATTAGGATGACATTCGCAGCATACGGTCTGCCTTTTTGCTGCCGCTAATTCAGATATTACTATACAGTCTTCGTACAATCTGTCTTTTTCTTTTTCCGTATAGTCACAAGAAGATTTTGTGCCAATCCACACCCTTAAAACGTCAGTGTTAAGTCTTTTGGCAGCATCAGTATATTCTACAAATGTATCCGGATTATCTCTTCCAACCTTGAAGTAGGTTCCATACGAAGATGTTTTTACACCAAATTCTTTCGACAGTCTATTGATGCTATCAATGGCTTTGAAATCATTGAATGGGGCGTGAACATCACTTCCCCATTCAACATATTCCAGTGTTGTTTCAGTTAATTTGTGAATAATCTCTTCCGCAGAATGATTTCTGAATGAAATTGAGACCAGTCCTGTTTTAAACATTATTATTCACCATGTTGGTATCAGCCAATTAGACTGACAATCCAGTCCCAAACAGAAGTCATGTTTGCAAGGACAGGAACAAGTATCAGTGAAATAACTGACATGAGCTTAATCAAAATATCCATGGCAGGTCCTGATGTATCCTTCAAAGGATCTCCGACAGTGTCTCCTGTGATTGAAGCTTTGTGCGTATCAGAACCTTTACCGCCGAAATGACCGTTTTCAATAAACTTCTTGGCATTATCCCAAGCCCCGCCTGCATTGGCCATGAAAACAGCGAGCATGATTGCTGAGACAAGTGCTCCAATAAGCAATCCGCCAAGTCCTTCTGAACCGATGAGTAATCCGCAAAGAATAGGAGATACAACTGCAATGATTGCAGGAAGAACCATCTCTCTGAGAGATGCTTTTGTTGAAATATCTATGCAACGGTTGTAATCAGGAATATCTGTTCCTTTCAAAATGCCCGGTTTCTTTTTGAACTGATCACGAATCTCTTCAACCATCTTGTTTGCAGCTTTACCGACTGAAGAAATTGTCAGTGCGCTGAACAGATACGGAAGCATACCGCCTATCAACATTCCAATCAATACTTTCGGATCAGAGAGGCTTATCTGAGCACCGGATGCCTGAATAAACGACACTATGAATGCAAGTGAAGTCAATGTTGCGGATCCAATACAGAATCCCTTGCCTATAGCTGCAGTTGTGTTACCGACTGAATCAAGTTTATCTGTTATTTCTCTGACATCTTCAGGAAGTTCAGCCATCTGAGCTATACCACCTGCGTTGTCCGAAATAGGTCCGTATCCGTCAACGGAAACCGTTATACCTGCTGTGGAAAGCATACCTACTGCTGCAAGTGCAATTCCGTATGAACCATTGAAGAAAAATGCTATAACAATGGCAGAGGCCAACACAGCTATTGTCAGTGCCGTAGATTTCATGCCGGATCCAAGTCCTGCAATAATGTTTGTTGCGTGACCCGTCTGACTTTCCTGAGCTATTCTCTGTACTTCCTTGTAATCGGATGAAGTATATATTTCAGCAATGAATCCTACACCGATTCCGGATGCAAGTCCTGCAAATACGGATATGATAAGTTTCCAGTCACCAACATAAAACAGCGAAAGGAATACAGTTGCCAAAAGAACTATACCGGTTGAAATATATGTTGCAAGGTTTAATGCCTTGTGAGGATTGTTCCATTTTTTGAGTCTGAAGAATATGACCGATAGAACAGAAGCAATTGCGCCCACTCCGCAGATAAGTACCGGGAACAGGATGTATTTCATAGATATCGGGTCATTGGTTGTGAACGTAAGAAGAGCCATTGTAAGGCAGGATATAATGGAGCCCACATATGATTCAGTCAAGTCTGAGCCCATGCCTGCAATATCACCTACGTTGTCACCGACGTTATCTGCTATTGTTGCTGGGTTTCTCGGGTCATCTTCCGGAAGATCTGTTTCCACTTTTCCGACCAGGTCTGCACCGACGTCAGCTGCTTTAGTATAAATACCACCGCCTACACGGCTGAACAAAGCAATAAGTGAGCAGCCGAGTGAATAACCTGCAAGAATGTGTATTGGTTCATGCATATCCTTAGTGATGAGGTAAGATACAAGGAATATGGCAGCAAGACCTAAGAGTCCGAAGCCAACAACAGACAGTCCTAATACGGATCCGCCCGAGAATGCAACTCTGAGAGCAGATGGCATACCTTCGTCATTGGCCTTTACTGTTGTTCTCGCATTGGCCTTTGTCGCTATAAACATACCTACCCATCCTGCTGTTGCAGAGAACGAAGCACCAATAACAAAGCACAATGCAGCTTTCCAGCCAACCGCTTCAGCTCCCTGAAGTGCCGGAATAAAGCCGAGTACCGTGAGAAGGATGCCTATTCCGATAATAAACGGAACTATAATTTTATATTCCCTGATTAAAAAGGTCATGGCACCTTTATGAATATACTTGTGAATCTCGTCTACTTTAGCATTCGTAATCTTAATTTTTGACACTTTTCTGAAGAGAACAAAAACATACAGAAGAGTGATCAAAGTTGAAAAGACCACCAGAAGTAAACAAAGTGATTGTTCATTCATGTAACTTTCCTCCAAAATTTCTTTTCGGTAGTATTATATCACTTTACATTAAAATAATAAATACCTCACATTGAGCATGTTTAAAATAACTGTCCCGGTAATTTGAGTTTCTCTTTGTGAGGGAAATTAAGATCAAATTTATCGACTTCCAAATCATCGACATAGTATCCCATGGGTGTTTGATATACCCCTGTTATGCCGTCAAGGTACCCCTGAATCAGTTCTTTGCACAAAAAGAATGAATCATCTGCTCCTTCGGGAAGATCATGATACCTAATTCCAAAGTTGCGAGAATAGTCAAAACCGCTTTTTCCGTAAAAACCTATGTTTCCTTCAAACAGCACCGCTCCATACCCAAGTGCAGTTGCTTTTTCCAAAGAATAATCCAAAAGCTTTTTTCCGTAACCCTTGCGTTTTAAATCCGGGATTATACCAATTGGTCCCATAGTCAAAATGGGAATTATCCTTCCGTCATCTGCTTCTATGATTGTTTTCATGAACATGTTCTGGCCAATCAGCCTTCCATCCTGTTCCATGACAAAATCCAGTTCCTTTATAAATGCAGGATCATCTCTTAACACATGTATAACATAATGTTCACTGCATCCCGGACGGTAAACATTCCAGAACGATTCCCTGATAAGATTTTCTACTTCTCTGTAGTCTTCTTTTCTTTCCAATCGAATTATATAGTCATTTGTATTCATTGTTTTTTCCTCATGCTTATTAACAAAAATCCCTTTATAACCAAAAGCGCAAAACAAATAATTCCGGCATATGGTTGCCTAGAAACAATAAAGACTGCGACAGCAACTATTGATAAAACAATTCCGGTTATACGCCTGTGCTTGTTCCAGATTGGTTTATTGAAGTATGCAATTATCGCACCGCTAATACCATTCAAGACCATAATGCTGACTAGCACAATAAACACAATCTTCACCCCAGGATTTATTCCACTTAGGTTGAACAGACTTACGGTTTCTGAAGAACCTGATCCGTTGCCAAACGCAGGAACGAACATCAATATTGCAGACAGAATATCCAAAACACAACTCGCAAGAGATACATACCTATCTGCAAATTCTCTTTTTTCTTTTTCCGCAACATTAATCATTTCGTCTGCACAAATCAGTTCATCTATTGTTACATCAAAAAAACGAGATATTTCGCGTAACGAATCAATGCTTGGATAACCTCTGCCAGATTCCCACTTTGACACAGCCGTCCTGGACACAAACAGTGCCTCAGCAAGTTCTTCTTGCGTCAGAGATCTGCTCTTCCTTAACTCCTGTAGTTTTTCATTGAATTCCATATTCTTCCTCCGAATGCTGACAAATTTGCTTCTTTTCAGTCACATCACAAAGAATCTGTAAAGAGCATATAAACCAAAACTAAGAAACACTGATCCGATAATATCTGTTGCCCAGTGAACCCCTGACACCAGTCTCCCTATAACCATGAATAATGAGAACATTACCACAAACCAGGTTGTCACATTTTTAATCACTCGATTGTTGATTCGTCTACATATTTGAATTTTCATTGTAGGCATCACACTCAGCACAAGAAGTGTTGTTGAAGACGGGTACGATGCTTCCAGTCTTCCATCAATAAGAATAGGCCTGTAATTGATATGGACCATCTCGAACAGCAGGTAGCACATTACTACCAGAATAAAATACGCTCCAAGCAGCAGAATATCCGTGTCAACCTTGAAAAAACTCCTCCGTTCTACAAGCTGAACAAATCCTAAAACACCGAAACACATACATATGACAATGGGGACAATCCCAAGCCAGTCAGTTATCGTGTAAAGGATCATGTGTGCCCCAGTCACTTGGTGAAACCACACGTTAAACGTTGAAAACCCGACTTTTGTTCCCTCAGGACCAACATTTTGAACATCAACATTCAAGACCAAAAAGGTCCAGAGAGCAAATGCTGCCAGTAACAAAAGCCCGATTAAAAGCACCATTTTTCTGTCTTCTTTCATTTTAATCATCCTTTCTTTTTGACCAATAGTCAAGTTGATAGTAAGGAAAAATGGACCAAAACAAAAGAAACGCGTTGTCACGTACATGACACATATAGTGTCATACAATAGTATACTGCATTAAGCACCCGTAAAAAAGCCTCTTCTGTCATGTATGTAAAGACAAAAGAGGTTGTTTACATCAGGTCGAGTTAATATGGAGATGTTTTAACGTTATATTCCCCCAAATTATCAAGCGAATACTTGGTGTCAATTTTTTCGGCATTCTGACAATTGAAATAATACGTCAGGAATTCTTCGATTAGATAATCTTCATCTTGAGTTCCGTGTGTTGTCAATATCTTCGTTCTGCAATCATATTTAATGTAGTTATGAAAGTCATCCGGACGCAAAATATCCAATGTGTCCATTCTGCTCAATGCTACATATGCATCGCAAATAGGAATTCCAATGCCCTCAAATTGACCAAAATCATACAATTTTTTAGAATCCGGATCATACTTGGTCAATATTGTTTGTTGGCCTTGTCTCTCCAGTTGCATTAGATTCCATATTTCGTCATATACGTTTTGAACATTGTACACCTTACCGGTAATTCTATCAACCGTAAACCCATCAGTCAAAAACAAAGTCATCACAATGGCAACAATTGTAAAAATGAGCACCGCAATGATTATCTTTTTTGTTTTGTTCTTCATCGCAACAAAAACCTCCGGTAAACCTGTATATACCACACCATCCAACTATCTACGAGAAAAGTATAACACAAAGAATCTCAAAAAACAAAAAGAGTATCCATAACGCTTGTTTGTCATGAATACTCAATATTACAAATAGCTATTGTTTTATCGCAAAATAATCTCCAATAATTGCTTGTTATTCTTTATCATTTATACCTTCATTTCCTGGATGAAGAGCTTTAACTCGAATTACTATCTCGTTTGCAATTATAAGAAGTGCTACAATAACTGCGGCACCGGTTGCAACATCACTCAAAAAATGAGCAGCAGCAAGAATTCTCGCAAATGCAACCAAAACGATTAAACAACAACTGGTAATGAATAATGGACGTTGATATTTCTTAAACTTCTCACCAGCAAGGGGCAAGAATAATGTTGTAACAAGAAGAATGCTTGCTTCAGCTGTATGTCCACTTGGATATGATTTGAAGTTATCGCTTACAGTTCCGTAGAGTTCTTTCAATTCTTTATAATTCCTACAAGGTTCCCACCAATTATGATATTCAACACCTGTTGCCACAATTAGTCTATAGCGAGGACGATGTATTATATCTTTAAGTGTTGGAATAACACCAAGTAGAGCGATTAGCAATAATACGATAGTAATTACAAATACAATCCACATATTTTTGTTTTCGCAATGCTTATATAAGAAATAGCCCAATATTACTGCACCTGTTTCAGGCAGTACCACAATCAGATATCCCATCCACTCAGGAGCGGAACCGTAAAATCCATTTATACCAAAATACTCACCGGCAGGATAATAAACTGATACTCCGAAACAAGCCAAAGCCAAAACCAGGAATAAGATTTTTTGCCAGATTTTATAATCACCTTTCGATGCAAAACGGATAAATCCTCCGCCCATCACTGCAACACCTGCAAAACCAATTGTCGGGCCAATTGCTGATATTGCCAAACCCAGCTTATTATCAGCAGAAGCAATAGCCGTAGATATACCTAAATCAAAGAACGATCCAAGTATAATTCCAATAATAGCAACTCCCAACACAACAAATAATGGGATTCTCATGTTTTTCATTGTATCATGCCTCCTAACCAATTGCATAATATCACAAAATATTGAACGAATGCAATACAAATAAGCTTTTATTTTTCCTAATTGAATTATAAAAAAAAGACTTTGGCACGTCAGCATCAAAGTCATTTTTCTCTATTGGTCGGAGTGACTGGATTCGAACCAGCGGCCTCAACATCCCAAATGTCGCGCGCTACCAACTGCGCTACACCCCGATAATATCAACGCCACATATTATATCACCAATTGTTTTTTTGTCAATCAATTTTTCTTTGGCAAA
>JAILLB010000099.1 GCA_024693345.1 Clostridiales bacterium | reverse complement strand
GGGAGAGGATGTCCGAATGTTCTCGGTGATCTTGCGTTTATGTTTTTGAACGTCACGCCTTTCATCTTGCTCACTCTGACTTTTGTTATTCCCTTAGGCAATCTGTTCCTTATACCGGTCACTATGTATACAGGTGCTGCGGCATCGGTTACATCAATTCTGTCAAAGAATACGTTTTTAACTTCAGCTCCGTCAACCGATTCCAGCGATACGGCGCATCTGTTTACGTTTTTAACAAATACATCTCTTACCCTTAAATCTTCAAGTGAATAATATGTATCAGTTCCGAACTTGATAGCCGAAGCAAGACTCTGAATACTCATGTCATATACGTCAATGTTCTTGCAGCCGTATAAATCTGAACTCTTAAAGCAGAGTCCGTCGTCACCCGCCATAACATTGCATCCGTATATTGTCATATCCGAACAGTCAACAGGGTCTATTCCGTCTCTGTTAGGTGTGTTCTGACAGTCGAGTTTGAGGTTTTTGATTGTAATATTTCTTGATGAAAGAGGTACGACTGTCCAGAATGAACTTCTCCTGAAGTTGATGTCTTTTATGACAATCCCGTCTGAATATGTAATATACACAATATCCGGTCTTGCGTCTTCTGTTCGCCTGTCGGAAAACGGATCGTTCATTTTGAACCTGTACAATCCGTTACCATCGAGCATGCCGCCTCCTGTTATGGTAATGTTTGTTATTCTCTCCCCGTAAAGAAGTCCGCGTCCGAGCTGTCTATGTGCACACAGAGACGGTCCCGGTTCTCTCAAAGGATATTCTTTGTGGTCATGTGTTCCGAGTATAACTGCATCTTCATCGACATACAGGGTCATATCCGATTTCAGTCTTATCTCACCCGAGAAGAATGTTCCGCCTTCAACAAGCACCGTGCCGCCTGTGTAAGCTGCAGCATCTATTGCTTTCTGTATGGCTTTAGTATCCAGTGTCTTTCCGTTGCCTTTGGCTCCGTAATCTTTGACGTTGAAAACTTTACCGTTAAACACTCTTCTTGAAAAGCTTCCGGTGTCGCTAACTCTGAGTCTGTTTATGTATACTGTTCCAGTGCTGAGAGAATAGTTTGTTGCACAGACAACGGATTCATTTGTGAGGAGTTTCTTTCCGGATGACAACTTTGCACCATCGACCCAAAGGTCATATGTTCCTTTATCGCTGTCGACCACGAATTTAACGTCATACCAGTTGCCTGCAGGATAGTAGCAATGTGGTGCCACTTCACCGAGAAGTCGTCTCCAGGAGCCTTTTTGACGGTCGAAAACGGTATTAGCATAAAATGCCATGGCACAAACAACATTTGACTCTCCGTCAAGCAGACTTATGGCAACACAGCTCTTGTCTGACTGAACAAATATTCTTGAATCTGAACATGTGATTCCTTCGGATATTTTGCTGTGTGCAATTGTTACCGAACCATTGTTTACAGCAGTTATTTCCAGACTTTTGTTTTCTTTGAACGGGAAATCCACGACATTGGTCTTGACACCCTTTGTCTTTTTCATGAGGACTTTTTCGTCGAACTCTATATCGTCAATATATTCTTCAGTGAAATCCGAAACATATATGTTGTTGACAACAAGTTTTCCCTCAATGCTCTTGATAGATATATCTGCATTTCCGCTCACAGTTTCGGCTTTTACGTGGTTGACAAAATATGTTGTTGTTTTCTTTTCAGTATCACAATCCAAACTGATTGACAAAACCGTGCCCTTTTTATTCTTGCACAGCAGTTTCTCTGCACAATACACTTTTCCGTCAATGACGTCAAGTCCGAATATTCTGGATTTGCCTTTTCCGGAAATGACATCTGTTCGGATTTCATATCTTCCCTTTCCGGGTTTGAAAGATACAGATGCTTTCGGGCTCAGAACGCAAGTCATCTTGTTTTCATCAAAGACTGAAGGCTCAATTGAATACTTTCCGGAAAACTTTAAACCGCTTTCCGCCGGATCTCCGCTAAACACACATGATACGTAAGATTTGTACTCTTTCTTGTCCAAAAGCTCATATTTCGCATTCGGAATTTCAGCAATCTCCGAAAACGGAACGGGGGTCTCTGTTTCAACTGCCTTTGCAAAAACAAAATACTGACGGTAATCCCCTTCAAATCCCGGCAGAATAATATGTGACTTGGCATCAAATTCCTTTGAATATACCTTGTATGTTGTTTTGTTTGAAGCCTTTATGACGGATTTTTCTTTTTTCCAGCCTTCGTATTCTTTCGGAAGCACTCCACACTTTACACCTTCCGAGTCAAAAGCTACATACACTGTGGATTTTCTTTCAACATAAAAATCTGATTCCTGATGATCGTCAATCCCACTGGATTTTGAGTCAAAAGTCACAATGTAATCTAGACCCGAGTAATCTTCGGGCAATTCTGTGATGACGATATCGGTGTTTGAATATATGGATGATCCATTAGCAAGTTTTTCTCTCAGATAATACCAGCAATCTGCATCCCAAGGTGCAGAAAATCTGGATATGACGGGTGTATTCGGAATAGTCTTGATTGTGCTCATTGCTTTGACCTCTCATGTGAAGTATTACAAAGTAATTTTACTATTAATCGAAAAGAATGACAACAAAGAAATGACATATATCCGTAGCTAATGCCCGAAAAACACAAAATATTTGACAAAAGCAACAATAGATGATATATTATTAACGTGAACATGAGGGAGTAATTTGCACTACTTGTGCGACAGGCCGTCATCACGACGAAAAGTCCGGTTCTGTCATAGGAATGAGACTCATGCCTTGTTTGGGCATGCTCTCATTATTTTTTTACTTTAATTTGGAGGAAATTATGACCTTTTACCAAAATGACAAAGATTCCGTTTTGCTGGAATTACAGTCAAACGAAGATGGTCTGTCGACAACAGAGGCCGAATACAGACTGGAACAAGACGGAAAAAACAAACTGGATGATCCGCCAAAAAAAACTCTTGCAAGGAGATTTCTTGAACAGCTGATTGATCCGATGATTATTGTCCTGCTCGTTGCAGCAATCATATCTGCGGTTGTGGACATAATAAACAAGGAGTTCCCTGCATCGGTTTTCATCATTCTGTTCGTCGTCATTCTCAACTCAATACTCGGTGTACTTCAGGAGTCAAAGGCTGAAAAGGCCATAGAAGCTCTCAGACAGATGACTTCTTCCACTTCCAAAGTGCTCAGAGACGGAAAGATGACAACAGTCAAGAGCGAAGACTTGGTCAGAGGCGACGTCATACTGCTCGAGGCAGGAGATGCTGTTCCCGCTGATTGCAGACTTCTTGAAGCTGTTTCTCTCAAATGCGAAGAAGCAGCATTGACGGGAGAATCTGTTCCGGTAGACAAACATACTGCAATCCCGACAAAGGCTCTTGAAGGAAATGTCCCGCTTGGTGACAGAACCAACATGGTATATTCAGGAAGTACAGTGGCCTACGGAAGAGGAAAAGCTGTTGTTTGCGAAGTCGGAATGAAAACCGAAATGGGCAAGATTGCAAATGCCATTACTGACGTTGTTGAAGAAAAAACCCCTCTTCAGCAGAAACTTGCACAGCTCAGCAGAATCCTCACATGGGGTGTCATGGCTATATGCGCGATAATCTTTGTGGTCGGGCTTATCAAAGCAGGTTCATTTGATTTCACTAATGTAATACTGCCCACATTCATGGTCGCAGTCAGCCTTGCCGTTGCCGCAGTTCCTGAAGGACTTGTGGCTGTTGTCACAATCGTTCTTTCAATTGGTGTCACAAAGATGGCAAAAAGAGAGGCCGTGATAAGAAAGCTTACAGCAGTTGAAACACTTGGGTGCACTCAGGTAATCTGCTCAGATAAAACCGGTACACTTACACAGAATAAGATGACCGTTGTCGAAGACTTCACGACAAACAAAGAACTGCTTGCAATGGCTATGGCAATGTGCAGCGATGCAGAAGTCGGCGAAAACGGCGAAGCAGTTGGTGAGCCAACCGAATGTGCTCTCGTAAACTATGCCACATCAATGGGATTGAATAAGTCAGAAATCAAGCTTGAGCAGCCAAGAGTTGCCGAAGTTCCGTTTGATTCCATGAGAAAGATGATGACAACAGTTCACAGTGCTGAAGGCAAGATCATTCAATACACAAAGGGTGCACCGGATGAAATTCTGAAGCGCTGCAGTTACATCCTGACAAAAGACGGTCTGATGGAGATGGATGACGGGGTTAGAAATGCAATTCTTTCAAAGAACAAGGCATTTGCTGACAAGGCACTCAGAGTTTTGGGAGCCGCTTACAGAATGCACAGATCAGTTCCAACTGAGGAAATGTGCACATCAGAAGATCTCGAACGCGATATGATATTCATCGGTCTTTGCGGAATGATAGATCCTGTCAGACCGGAAGTCAAAGATGCAATCGTTTCATGTAAAGGCGCAGGTATACGCCCGATTATGATAACGGGTGACCATATAGATACTGCAATTGCAATTGCAAAAGAACTCGGAATTATCCGGGACGAAAGCGAAGCAATTACAGGTGCGGAACTTGATTCATACACAGACGAAGAATTTGCAAGAATCGTAGATAAGATTTCTGTGTATGCAAGGGTTCAGCCCGAACACAAAGTAAGAATCGTTACTGCTCTGAAGAAAAAAGGCAATGTAACCGCAATGACAGGCGACGGAGTTAATGATGCTCCTTCAATCAAGGCTGCAGATATAGGCGTAGGAATGGGAATAACCGGAACAGATGTAACAAAGAATGTTGCAGACATGGTTCTCGGAGATGACAACTTCGCCACAATCATATATGCTGTTGAAGAAGGAAGAAAGATTTACAGCAACATCAGAAAGACAATCCAGTTCCTGCTCTCTTCGAACATAAGCGAAGTAATGACAATATTCATTGCAACAATGTTCGGATTCACGATATTAAGAGCTCCGCATCTTCTCTGGATCAATCTGATTACAGACAGCCTCCCCGCTCTTGCTCTCGGAATAGAAGCAGGCGAGAAGGACGTAATGAAACAGAAACCTCGTTCCACCAAAGATGGTATATTCGCAGGCGGAGTCGGATTTGATCTGCTCTACCAGGGTTTGATTATAACCTTACTGACACTGGCAGCATATTTTATCGGTGCAGGAATAGAATTCGGAGCGGGATTCGATATAACACAGACATCTTCTCATGGTATTACAATGGCATTTTTGACAATGTCCATGGCTGAGATATTCCACTCATTCAACATGAGATCACAGAGAAAGTCCATATTCTCTCTTGAAAAGTTTAATTTCTATCTGCTCGGTGCAATGGCATTGGCAATCATTCTCACAACATCAGTTATCGAGATTCCTTTCCTCGCACAGCTCTTTGACTTTACAAAACTCGGATTCCTTGAATATGCAGTGGGCATGCTTCTCGCTGTCATGATTATCCCGATAGTAGAACTTGTTAAGTACATTCAGAGACTGATAAAGAAGAAATCATCTCCAAAGAGCGATTTCTTTGAAGAAGTACCTGGTTCTGAAAATGAAGAAGAAAATGAGTTTGCCGACATGGATGATGATGAACTCAATAAGAGCCTGACATTTGATGTTCAAAAGCAGCGTGAAAACAAAGCGGAAACCGTCAATAAAACTGAAGATTCAGATGAGTACGAACCGGTATTCGAAGTGACGTTAGAAGGTCAGAAAATAGATTTTTCAAAGGCTGAGGAGCCAAAAGAAAATTCTGGAAAATAATCATAGATATTCAACAAAACTCGTTTTGTCCGGATATGGGCAGAACGAGTTTTTTCTTGTATTTGGATTTGTTTCCATTTATAATTGAAATATCAACCGATATGAGGAAAGATTATGTTAGATAATATAAAGCGTTTTGATATGGAAAAAGCGCCTCAAAGGCAGCATTTGAGACATCTCATAAGACTTCTGTCTCAGCCAGACCTGTCAAAGCACAAAAACACACTTACAAAAATAAACATGGAAGGTATCAAACCTCCCTATCTTTTGCTGTGCAACCATAATGCATTTATGGATTTTAAGGTTGCATCAAAAGCCATATATCCCGCAAGAGCAAATTTCGTCGTGGCAATTGACGGGTTTCTGAAACGCGAATGGCTACTCCGATTCATAGGTTGTATCTGCAAAAGAAAGTTCACCAATGATATCACACTTCTCCGCCATCTGAAAACAGTAGTTAAAAGAGGAGATATTGCTGCCATTTATCCCGAAGCCAGATATTCTCTCTGCGGAACAAATGCTGTTCTTCCGAACTCATTTGGAAAACTTGCAAAAATGCTGGATGTTCCTGTTGTCGTGCTCATATGCCACGGACATCACATCAATTCTCCGTTCTGGAACCTGCCCGATCACGGAATCAAGGGCACAACCGCCACAATGACTTGCATAGCAAATCAGAATGAAGTGCGAGAAAAAAGTGCTGAAGAATTGACAGAGCTGATAGAGAATTCTTTTGTATACGATGAATTCAAGTGGCAAAAAGAAAACAATATCATGTGCACATATAAAGACCGTGCATCAGGCCTTCACAAAGTATTGTACCAATGTCCAAACTGCGGTCATGAGTACCATATGAGCTCCTCCGGGACAACTCTCAAGTGCAACGACTGCGGCAAGGAATGGGAAATGACCGAACTTGGTGAATTGGTGGCCAAAGACGGCAACACTGAGTTTTCGCATATCCCGGACTGGTACGAATGGGAAAGAAGCAATGTAAGGAAAGAAATCGAAGACGGGACATATCACTTTTCATGTCAGGCGCGGGTAGATTCGCTTCCGAATCCTAAAAAGTACATAGATGTGGGCATGGCTACACTTACTCACGACATGAATGGTTTCCATCTTAAAGGAAATGCGTTTGGTGAAGATTATTCCTTTGACTGGGCTCCCATCTCTCTGTATTCTTGCCATATTGAATACGAATACCTGGGCAAATATGGAGATTGCGTAGATCTCAACACAAGAAATGACACGCTGTATATTTATCCTAAAAACTGTGATTTTTCAGTAACAAAAATGTCGCTTGCAACAGAGGAACTTTACAAAAAGGCTTTCAACGAATCAAGAAAGTGAGCTGATCTGTGAATAACAAAACAAGGATTGTTGCGTTAATACTGTCCATACTTTTTATTGCTGTATCGGCCACTTCGTGCAGCATCAGTTTTCTGCCGCCTGACAACACTGAATCGGGTTCGCCTTCCAATCAAAATGTATACACAATCAGTCTGGATTATGACTCATTTGATTCATTCAGCATGGGTTATTCAACAGGCAATTACGGCGAAGGAAAGATTTACAGTGTTGAATTCGGCTATTACAGAACCGTAAAGGACAGTGTGAACAAGGCAATTGTATTGCTTAATCCAAATATAAAAGAATATATGGTTGCTCTTCCGGGCTCCATATTCAACACTTCGAGAATCAAGGATATTGTCTCTATTGAAATAACATACAAATCTGACGAGCAGGCATATATCAGGTACGGAGACAACGGAGAAAAGACAAGCACATATTCTCTGCCGAAAACAGACAACAAATTCGTCACACAAACAGTCAATACAACAGAAACAAACTTCTTCTCTGTCGAATCAGGCAATTCTTCTGTAAGTGTCAAAAAGATAGTCATAAAATATACAGGCAATACGGTAAAACAATCTGCTTCTACAGTTTACGACAACTACAGAATAAATCCTGTTGTTTACGAAGGCAATCTTGTTCCCGGTGCTACTGTGACAGTTCCGTTCAATATTGCAGTCACAGATGACGGATATGAGGTATTGTCGTATAAGACCTATACATACCACACCATGGATGAAGTGATACAAAACCCTTCAATTGCAAATGCAGCAGCGCTCACGGATCCGGTAGATATAGCTTATTACAGCATCGCGTTCGGAACATTTCCGGTCAATTATGTTGCGAGAGAAGATTATGCAGATGCATATGAGTATTTCAAAGATAATACGAGATGCTTTTTTGAGTATTCAAGAACTGATGGCTACATGACTGCAATTCCGTATAACAGGAATCTCGGTTATCTTGTCTATTACGAACTGGATATTGCCATCAGCACAGACATCAAATACAGTGCATCAAACAGAGGAACAGGAAGAATAGTATTTGTAAAAAACGGCCTTAAAACCCAGGGATACGACTTAAGCCCGGTTGTTTTCTACACTGACGATCATTACAACTCTTTTGCAGAATTCAGCAATTATGGAACATGGCTTAACAGATTTGATGCACAAATTACAATTGTGTTTGCAAAATGCAGTTCACATACGGTCACGCAAAAATAGCAAGGAATAGCAAAAGGAAGAGATCACTCGGTCTCTTCCTCTTTTTTATGTTTTGTGCGCGTTAATTTGCAGTGTATTCCAGTTCTGCACAACTAATGAATCCTGATGTTCCTCCGCCTCTGCCTATGATTCTGAAGCCTTCACACTCTGCCGCGTTGGATAGTGTGAATTTGTATACTTCATATGATGGTCCGAAGTCTGTCTGGTTGTACCCTGTGGGGTATTCAGGAGATATTGTATAATCAACTTCTTTCCATTCGCCGTTCTGATATATCTCAATTCTTATTCCTACAAACCATCCTCCGCCTTCAAAATGCGCTCCTTCTGTGAATATCACACTTTCAAGTTTCTTTGAAGTCTTGAATATGTATCCGATGTATACTTCTTCAGAAAGATTCAATCCGTCGTAAGTGTCGAACTGGTAGTTTGTTGTCAAGCCGGTATAAGGCACAAATCCATCTCTTATAACACCTATATTTCTGTTTCCGCTGCCAAGTGCTGCATTTCGGTTACATACTATTATGTCTTCAGCAAGTTTTTCGAAATGGCCTTCTTCAAATAATATGTTTTCGAATATGGGCAGGAATTCTGCGCAAGTGATAAACGTCTGTTCACCTGCGGGTTTTCCTTTCAGTCTGACTCCGTCGCATTTAACGGGCTCTTTTAGAATGAATTCAAAGAAATCAAATGGATAATCTGTCGGTGTTCTGTATTCCGTGGGATATTCCGGAGATACTCTGCCAAGCTCTCTTTCAACCCAGTTTCCGTTAATCAGGACTTCAATAACTGGTACCTCTGCAAACCATCCGCCCTTCTTTGTCTGATAGCCTTCAGTAAATATGACACTTGAAAGAATGCCTGTGTGTTCAAACTCTACACCAATCCAGACCGAAGTTTCTTCTTTGCCTGTATAGGTATCATATTGAGTGTTTTTGTCTTTAGATCCTTTTTTTGGTGCAATCCCATCACATATAACAGAAAGATCTTTGTTTCCTGAACCCGTCGGATTTGTGATTGAACAAATCGGAGTAAGATTCATTCTGAGTTTTCTCGGCGAAATCAGAACCTCCTGCGATACTTCAAATGTTTCTCCGTTTGTGTTTGTAAATGTTGCCGTAACTGTGTATTGACCGAGTTCTTTGTATACATATGCGGAAATCGGTTCGTCAGTTTCATAGCCGTCACCCATATCAAAGTGCATTGTCTTGATGTATCCTTCGTGAGGAACCACATTTATGGATATTGCATTGTTTTCGTGACTGAATATGCAGACACTGACATAAAAACCGGTAGGCCACTGTTCGTATTCAACAGGTTCATAAACGTTGTTTACATGGATTGTGTATGTTCCGTCATCGTTGACATCAACATAAGGATTTTTATTGAGTTCTTCCTTCATGAGAGCAAAATCCATGTCAACAGCCTGTTTGACGGTTGTGTAGAAGCCCTGGAAAGATTTTGTTTCGGAAAGTTCGCTGTAGTACTTTGACGGAATATTTTCAAGTCCCAGATATGACGCCATGATTCCCGCAACAGTTGATGGGTTACAGTCGCTGTCCTGACCGCATCTGCCAGAGATTATAACGCTCTTTTCAAAGTCTCCTTCACCATATAACAGACCGATTGCACAATATGCCGCATTGACTTTTGCATCAATGTTCATTACCGACATTGATGTTCCTTCTTTGCTTGTCACGCATCTGTCGGTTTTCCCGTATTTGGTCTCGATCTGCTGCCAGACGACGGTCCAGTCAAGTCCCTTTTCATAGCCTTCAAGAACAATATTCAAGCAGTCCTTGAACAGTGTGCCATCAGGGATAACTGCCATTCCGGCCCTGACTATTTCCTCTACGGAAGAAGCTGTGTAAGCGGCAGCACGCATTGCTGATACAAACACGCCGCCGTAAACACCGTCTCCGTAGTTCATTATATGACCTATATCAAATGCTTTCTTGGCAGCCTCGTTCACAAGACCGGGATAAGCCATTCCCAGATAGTCACAATCTATCTGCCAGTCTATATCATCGCAGTGTTCGTTGTACATATAGTTTCCGCAGTACCTGTACATAACTCCGTTCATTGCGTTTGTTTTTCCTGCATTATTTGCGTGGAAGGTGTTGTATGTCGCATTGGCAAATGCTTCTGCCACTATCTGAGGGTCGCAGTCAATGCCATTTTCATACATTGCCATCAGGAACGGAATTTCAATATACACGTCATCCTGGTCAAATGCTGCATTAATCATGGCTTCTTTCCATACCGGCACCTTGCTTGATGGCATTATATTGCCGCAGTATCCGAACTCTGTTGAAGCAAACCATGTAACACCTATCATCTCTCCGACCCAACCGGCATATATCTTGTCGTACAGTTCCTTTTCGGTCAAGGTTACCGTGGGAAGATTCGGATCGACAATAACAACACTGCTTGTTGTTTCTTCCGTGGTCTGTTCGGTTGTCTGGTTTGTTGTGGTTACTGCTGATGTAGTGTCATTTGTTTTTGAAGTTGTTGTTTCTGTATCGGTGTTACTCGAACAGCCCGCTATCGAAAGCGCAACAAAAACAAATATTATCGCAAATAAAACACTGATAATTCTTTTTGCCATACAATCTCCTAGTCTTACTCAACTTCTCTCACACAAGAGAATAACCAATCCAATAACTTCCCTTCACTGTATGCCGGAATCCAGCTGTTGTGCTGAACTCCCTGGTACAAAGTCATATTGATAAGCTTGCCACCTGCTTCAACTATTGATTTGTACATATCCTGTGTTCCGCTGTAAGGAACCGTGGGGTCATCAGTTCCGTGGAACGCCCATATATTGACATCAACCAATGTGTATCCAAGGCTTGGGAACCCTGCTCCGCAAACAGGTATTGCCGCAGCGAACAAATCCGGATATCTTGCAAGCATCTCCCATGTTCCGTATCCGCCCATTGACAGACCGGAAATGTATATCCTTGTTCTGTCAACTTTGCCACTGCCCAAAAATTGATCCAGAAGTGCTTTTGCAGCCTCAAGAGATATTGTGGGTTTTGCAGGCAGACTGCCTCTTGAGCCCGTATACCATTGCTTGTTTACCCCAATCCAGTTATAATTCGATTCTTCTCTGCATTGAGGAGCAATTATAATGCAGTTGTCCTTCTTTATTACTCTTTCCAATAATTCGTTGTCAACATCATTGACTCTTACTTGCTGGATATTGTCAGTTCCGCATTCACCATATCCGTGAAGGAACAGAAGGATTGGGTATTGTTTTTTCGAATTAGTATCATAATCGCTAGGATAATATACTCTATAAGGCATATTCAGGGTTGTATTCTGACCCTTATATGTGAAAGAGCAATACTCCATTGTATCGAGCGGTTCCAGCCCGGAATTGTCTTTGTAAATGAGTATTTCATCAATCTGGCCCAGGAACTGTCCGGTGTTTCCGTTGCTTCCGTCATATCCGATGAAAGCACCTATATCTGATTCAACATCAAATGCTTCTTCTACTCCCTGATAAATACCATCTACATAGAAAAATACATTTCCGGAATCGCCGTCCTGAACAATTTTGTATGTATGCCAGTTATTGTCTATGCTGTTTGCCAAATAGCTTATTACATAATTTTCTTTGCCTTCGCCTGTTATTCCGAATACCATCTTGGGCATGGTTAATTTTATCCAAAAGCCGAAATAGCTGAATTTCTTTTCCGACTTATTCAATCCGTTATTGAATATGCATGGCCAGCTCTCAGGCTTTTCTCCGTTCCATTTGGCAGTAACAACTACTGAAAAACTGTCTGTCTTTGAAAACTTGAGTGAATCGGAGTTTTCAACATACAGGTGATCTCCGACAGAAGCAAGATTTATGGCACCTCCGTCTTTGCCTTTAACAATGCTTGGATTACCACTGACTTTAGCATCATTTCCGTTTCCGGAAACATCCTTTACATAGCCGTCTTCAATTGAATCAAAAACCCATCCGGCAACAAGGTTCTCCGTGATTTTTTCATTCTGATTGACGGCAGTTGTTGTCTCTTCTTCGGTCGTTGTCTCTTCTTGTGTTGTGACTTCTGTGGTTGTCGTTTCTTCTGTTGTTGTTTCAATTGTGGTTTCGTTTGTTGTATCAACAGGAGAAGTAGATTCAATGGTTGAAACCGTTGTCTCATTGTTCTGATTGTTTGAACATGAAACAACACACATCAAAACAACAATGGACGCGAGAATTACTGATATTATCTTTTTCATTTTGGGTTAAGCCTCCGGAACAATTGCAATGTCGTAGAATATAATCTCATCAATCAGACCCACCCATTGTCCCTGATCGTCTTTGTTTCCGTTGTATCCAATGAATAAATCTTCATCTGTCACAAAATCTTTTGCTGTTGTTGATGAATACAGTTCTCCGTCGATATAGAAGCAGAGTGTTCCTTCTCCTGCATCCTGAACTATGGTATATGTATGCCAACCGAGATCTGCTGTCATTGAAGCATAATTCGTTATTCCTGTCTGAGATTCATTTGAAGTTCCGAATTGAATAACCTGATTGCCTGTACTGATCCATACTCCGTAATACTTATATGCGTTTGTGGCAAGCATCAGGCCGCGGTTGATAAGGCATGCCCAGTTGTCCGGGTATTCTCCGTCCCACTGTGCTCTTACGGAGAGAGTGAAACTTTCATCAACTGTGAAATCCAAATCATCTGAATCCTTCACGAGGATGTGATCTCCGAGGTCTTCCATGTAAACTGCGCCTTTGTATATTTTACAATTTCCACTTACAATTGCATCATTACCGTTTCCGGATATATCTACTACTTTCCCGTCGACTATTTCATCGAATGTCCATCCGGCAACAATGTGTTTAGTTGGATCGAGAGGATCCACTTTGATAGTTGTCTCTTCTGCTTTAGCGGTTGTTTCGCTTTCTGTCACAGTTGTTTCACTTGCTGTTACAGTTGTTTCAATCTCTGTAACAGTTGTTTCAATCTCTGTAACAGTTGTTTGGACTTCTGTTGTTTCAACGGGTCTTGTGGCCTCATCTTCCGAGACAATGGTCGTCATTTCTGACACATCATTGTTTTGCTGAGGTTTACACCCTATAACAATGCACATTACTATTGCAACAACAAGGATAATTGAGATAATTTTGATTTTTTTCATAATTCGATTTTCCCCCTGATAATTTGTTGTGAAAAAACAACATATTAATCTATACTAATTATATTCTTTTTATATGAAAAAATCAAAAGTGAGTTCGAGATTTCTTTGTAATTGCTTTATCTTACTGAATATAGTATAATTGTCGTAGAAAAAATGATGGAGAATTATATGCAGACAAGACGTATAGTATTGAATTCCTTATATAATATCAGAGACCTCGGCGGCATTCCGACAAAAGACGGAAGAGCAACCAAGTTCGGAGTATTTGTCAGATCTGAAGCTCCTTACAGAACATCTCGTTCGGACATAGAATTCCTGCTCAACTATGGCGTAAAATCTACCATGGATTTGAGAAGCGGAAGCGAAATCGACGAACGTCCGAGTTCACTGAGCACTCTGGTTCCGTATTACACCAAATCCTTGTTCAGGGAATCCGTTTCAGTTTCCAATGACGTACCTAAGACAAGAAGAAAACCGAAATTCAAAAAGAAAGAAAAAGAATACGGAATTGACTGGGAAGAAGAATATATCAACCTGCTAGAAAATGGTGCCGGCTGGGTTCGTGAAGTACTGAACGTTGTAGCCAATGCACCCGGATGTCTTCTCTACCACTGCACAACAGGAAAAGACAGAACAGGTCTTATGACCCTTCTGATATTATCCATTGCAGGAGTAAGCCGTGAAGACATTGCAGCAGACTACTGTATCAGCCAGATTTATCTTGAGCCTGTATATGACTCGCTTCCTCCGATGAATTATGACTTCTATGTCACACCGGCAGATGCAATGCTTGGAGTAATTGATTATCTTGAAAACACGTACGGCGGTGTAGTTGAATACATCAGAAAAACCGGAGTTTCCGAAGAGACAATAGAAAAAATAAGGACAAAACTGGTGGAATAATGAAATGACCTGCAGATGATTCTGCAGGTCGCTTTTTTGTATTCACTTATTATGTCAAACGGAATCCCAAATCGATCATGCCCAGAACGAATCTGAACATATCTATTGAAGTTTTGAAAACCTTTTTGGTGTAATTGGCAATAAAGTGAAAAGACATCACTTTATCTTCTCTTGAATACCAAACGGCTTTTTCGTTTGCATGACTAATTACACTTTCCATAGCTGTCCTCCATCATTCCAGTTCAAAGGCACCTGTGTACAGTTTCCAGTATGTGCCCTTCTGCTCAAGCAACTGATCATGAGTTCCTCTCTCAATGATTCTTCCGTGATCAAGCACTATTATAACATTTGAATTCCTTACTGTCGATAGTCTGTGTGCAATTACGAATACAGTTCTTCCTTCCATGAGGGCATCCATTCCCTTCTGAACGATTGCTTCTGTTCTCGTATCGATAGACGATGTAGCTTCATCAAGAATCATGACCGGCGGGTCTGCCACAGCAGCTCTTGCAATCGAAATGAGCTGTCTCTGTCCCTGTGACAATCCGGATCCGTCACCCGTAAGTACTGTATTGTATCCGTCAGGCAGCATCCTGATAAATCCGTCAGCGTTGGCAAGTTTTGCCGCTGCTATACACTCTTCATCCGTTGCATCGAGTTTTCCGTAACGGATGTTTTCCATTACTGTACCTGTAAACAGGTTTACATCCTGTAAAACAATTCCGAGTGAGTGTCTCAGATCAACCTTGTTAATCTTGTTGATATTGATTCCGTCATATCTGATTTTGCCGTCTTCAATATCGTAGAATCTGTTTATAAGGTTCGTAATTGTGGTCTTTCCCGCACCGGTTGCTCCGACGAAAGCAACTTTCTGTCCGGGCTTAGCGTACAGGCTTATATCGTGGAGAACTGTTTCGCCTTCGACATATGCAAAGTCCACATTCTCCATTCTGATATCACCTTTGAGTTCGGTGTAAGTAATTGTGTTGTCTGCTGAGTGAGGATGTTTCCAAGCCCACATTCCGGTTCTCTCGGTTGTTTCGACTATCTCACCGTTTTCACCCTTTTTCGCTCTTACAAGAGTTACATATCCGTCATTGACTTCGGATTTCTCATCTATCATTGCGAATATTCTCGTTGCACCCGCAAGGGCTGATGCAATTGAGTTAACCTGCTGAGCCATCTGGTTCAAAGGTCTTGAGAATGTCTTTGTCAGAGTCAGGAAAGATACGATGGCACCGACGTCAAGAGCGTTCATTCCTGTCAGGGTCAAGTTGTAGTTAATAGCTGAAACACCTGTATTTGAGATTGCCAGGAAACCTCCGATAAGAGCAACAAGAACATAGAGAATCTGTCCTGTGGCATTCATTATCGGGCCCATAATTCCCGCATAAACGTTTGCCTTGGTAGCGTTCTTTTTCAGTTCCCCGTTTCTCTCGTCGAACTCTTCTTCGAATTTCTTTTCGTGGTTGAATACCTTGATTACTTTCTGGCCTTCAGCCATCTCTTCAACGAATCCGTTTACTCTCGCCATTGAAGTCTGCTGTTTGACGAAGAAATCTCCGCTCTTGAACATCAGATTCTTTGAGAACATCAGAATTCCAAGGTTGTAAAGAATAACGAATATTGTGAGCCATACACTTATGCTTAGCATTGAGAAGAATGCAAACAGCAAGGTCAGAACAGAACTGATTGTCTGAGGCACGGTCTGCGCCACCATGAAGTTCAGTGTGTCTGTATCGTTTGTGTAGAAACTCATTATGTCGCCATATGACTTTTCATCGAAATACTTGACCGGAATCGTCTGCATGTGTTCAAACATTTCGTCACGTATTTCTCTCAGTATCTTATGTGCAACAATAGCCATTATCTGCGAATATACGAGAGTCGAGAGTACACCGACTAAGTATACGGCAGCAAATGTAAGAATAAATCCAACAAGTTTAGCAAACAGCTCGCTTGTGTACTCAGCAGCAAGAGGCTCAATGTAGTCTCTTATGAGGTACTGCCAGAACATTGAGGATAAAACGGAAACCGCTGCTCCGAGGATTATCATCAGGAGTACGATAAACAGTGCGAGTTTGTGTTTTTTGAAATATCCCAAAAGTCTCTTGACAGTGTTTTTGTCAATCTTCTTCGGGCCCCTCATCATTACACCTCTCGGTGGTCTCGGCGGGGTGTTCTGCTTTTCACGGCTATTTCTTTCTTCAGCCATTGTCATCGCCTCCCTTCGTCTGGGAGTCATATACTTCCTTGTAGATCGGTGATCTTTCCATCAGCTCGTCATGAGTGCCGAAGTCTACAATCTTACCGTCGTCAAGGACCATTATCTTGTCAGAATCCATTACCGAAGCAATTCTCTGAGCAATAATGAGTTTGGTCGTCTCGGGCATTTCGTTTTTCATTGCGCTTCTTATTTTGGCGTCCGTTGCCATATCTACGGCACTTGTGGAGTCGTCAAGAATAAGTACCTTGGGCTTTTTCAGAAGTGCTCTTGCGATACAGAGTCTCTGCTTCTGGCCTCCGGATACGTTAGCTCCGCCCTGATCTATAACCCTGTCATAACCATCGGGATGAGCTTCAACAAATTCATCCGCACAGGCGATGTGACATGCGTGTTTTATTTCTTCTTCCGTGGCGTTTTCATTACCCCACTTAAGATTTTTTCTTACGGTTCCCGAGAACAGAGTATTTTTCTGCAATACCATTGCAACACTGTCTCTGAGCACATAAAGGTCATAATCCTTAACATTGACTCCGCCCACGAGCACTTCCCCTTCGGTTGCATCATAGAGTCTCGGAATCAACTGAACAAATGTGGACTTTGAACTACCGGTTGAACCGATAATACCGATTGTCTCACCTGAGTTAATCTTTATATTGACATTGTCCAGGCAGTTTTTGTCTGCATTTCTTGAATATGCAAAGCTTACATTTCTGAATTCAATGCTTCCGTCTTTAACTTCGCTTACAGGATTATCTGGTGTAACGATGTCACTCTTTTCATCCATGACTTCGGTGATACGGTCAACACTTGCCTTAGAAAGTGTCACTGAAACGATAATCATCGAGAACATCATGAGTGTCATCAAAATCTGCATTGCATATGTGATGATACTTGTAAGTTCACCTGTTGACATGCCGCCTGTGCTTCCGTCTGTTGCACCTGACTTGATAATCAGCTGAGCACCGAAGAATGCGATGAGGAGCATGACAAGATACATGAAGAAGTTCATTGAAGGCGAGAACAAACCTACGATTCTCTCAGCCTTTGTGAAGTTCTTCTGAATATCCTTGGATGTCTTTTTGAACTTCTCGGTTTCGTAATCTTCTCTGACAAAAGATTTTACAACTCTGATTCCGCGTACGTTTTCGCTTATGGTTCTGTTCAGATCATCATACAGTCTGAATACCTTTGCGAAAATCGGGAAAGCGAGTTTTGTGATTCCGAATACCAATAGCGCAAGGAACGGTACCGCAACAAGGAATATGAGTGCCATTTCACTGTTTACGATAATCGCAGCAATGAATGAGAACACAAACATGAACGGCGATCTGATTGCCATTCTTATGAACATCAAGAACGCATTCTGTACGTTGTTGACATCAGTTGTAAGTCTTGTCACAAGTCCTGCACTTGAGAACTTGTCTATGTTTGTAAATGAAAAACTCTGGATTTTGTAGTAGATGTCATGTCTCAGGTTAGCACCGAAACCGACACTTGCAATTGAGGAAAGACTGCATCCGGTGATACCGCACACAATCATGATCAAAGCAATCAAGACGAGAATTCCGCTGTACTTCAAAACAGCGTTCATATCCTGAGCCTGAATTCCCTCGTCGATCAGCTTTGCACTGATCATAGGAATCAGAACTTCAAAGAACGCTTCCAAAGCCATAAACAGAGGTGCGAGCAAGGACTTTACTTTGTACTCACGTACCGCACCAAACAATTTGAATAACTTTCTCACTGTTTGCTCCTAATCTAAAATATATCTTTGCTTATTATATAGATATTTACTTTTGTAGTCAACATTTTTCGAGATTTCCTCAAGGCGCAAAAATGCCGTGTTGCTCATAAATGAACAAAACGGCAATTTCTGTCAATTTACTCTTCCTGACAAATAGTCCACTGCGTATGCAGCAGTCAGTGCAACTGATGTAATCAGGGAATCTTCGTCTATATCGAAATGTGAATTGTGGTGATCGGCTCCTGTTTCCGGAACACTTTCGTTGTGCGATCCTATGAACACATAAGTGCCAGGAACGGCATTGATGAAATCCGCCATGTCGTCTCCGTCAAATGAAGGCGTTGCTTCAGTTACCACCCTGTCCTCTCCGAACATTTCAAATGCAACCTTCTGAACTTCTTCGGTAGCCTTGTCATCATTGCTCAGAACTGATGCGTTGTCTCTCCACTCAATCGAAACTGTTGCTCCGTATGAAGAGGCAACGGATTCGGATACCTGCTCAACAGCAGCTTTTGCACTCTTTCTTTTTGCTTCGTCAAAAGATCTGATTGTTCCCTCCATAACTGCAGTTTCAGCAATTATGTTGTATGCTTTTCCGACTTCCAGTTTGCCTATTCCTATAAGCAGTTTTCCCTTTGATTCCTCATCAGGTATTTTGTGAATATCCAACACAATCTGTGATGCAATTTTCAGTGCATCTATTCCAAGATGAGGTCTGGATATGTGAGCCGCTTTTCCGTGAACCGTTATCTTAAACCAGTCAACAGATGCATTTACCGGCCCTTTTTTTGCAAGAATCACCCCGGTGGGATAACCTGACTTGCAGTGGTAACCGAATGTTCTGTCGGCACCTTTAAGCAGACCTGATTTGACAAACTGTCTTCCGCCGTATCCTATCTCTTCTGCCTGCTGGAAACACAGACGGATTTTGCCTCCCCAGCTGTCTCTGTTCTTTAACAGCACCCTGGCAGCACCTATGAGAGAAGCGGCATGTGCGTCGTGACCGCAGGCATGCATTACACCGTCATTTTCAGACTTGTATTCGCATTCATGCTCTTCTTTGACTGGAAGCGCGTCTATGTCTGCTCTTAGAACAATTGTTCTGTCTCCGCTCTTTCCGCCTTCAATTTCAGCATATACTCCGGTTCCGTCGACCCTCTGGTGTGAAATACCCAGTTTGTCGAGTTCAGACTCAATCTTTTCGGCTGTTCCGTACTCGTTTTTCGGCAGTTCAGGATGCTTGTGGAAATATCTTCTCAGAGAGACCACATAATCGTGGTCTCTCTTGGTATCTTCAATTATTTTTGAATGAATATCTGTCATTACTGTGCTTTTCCTGCGAGATTTTTAAGCTGATCGAGTGAAGTTACGTTCTTTGAATAAAGTGTAAGAGGAGCAATGAGAGTTGTTCCGATTACAGTAAGATCATAACCATTCTTGCTGATTTCATTGTTGAGGAATGCAACGTGCTGGAAAGCGTTCAGATCAATATCTCCTGCATTCAGTGCTTCATTAGGAAGTGTGTATGCGTCAAATATCTGAAGTTTAATTGTAATGCCTGCGTTCTGTTCATCAAGAATCTTCTGAACTACATGCCACTGGTTGTTGTTAGCACCACATACGCCTACAGTTACAACTGTGTCTGTTGAAGGTGCAACTCTTGAGTTCCAGTATGTTTCTATGTCTGATTCAAGAGTTGATGAAACGTTGAAATCCTTGTTGTAGTCAAAAACCGGATAATATGCCTCTTTATATACTGTGAGCATATATTCAGCAACTTCCTGAGTCTGATATGCAGCAACGATTTTCTTGAATACTTCACTGTCTTTTTCTGATGTTCTTGATACGATGATGTTGACATACGGGTTGTCAGCACTTGCATCGGATGTTTCAATGATAAGGCCGTCTTTTGAAGGAACGAGTCCTGCCGGAATTGCATATGTTCCGTTGATGATTGATGCCTGGTAGTCAGTCAGTGTTGAAGGAAGTGTGTTTGCAGCCTGAGGAACGAGTTCAATGTTGTAAATGTATTTTTTAATATCCTTTAATTCAGGTGAATAACCTGCTGCCGGGTCAACTTCAATAAAGCCTGCTTTTTCCAAAAGTTTGATGGCTCTTGCAAGGTTTGTTGCGTCGTCCGGAACTGCTATTTTAACTTTTTCTTTTGTACCTGCTGCACATGATGCCAGTGCGAAAATGCAGATTGATGCGATTACTAAAGCTAAGATTCTCTTAAGTGTAGTTTTCATGTTGAATTCTCCCTATTCATTTATATTTTTTATTAACCAGCGTTTTATTTGTTGTGTTCTTTGCCAAAGCATCTCCGATGCCCTGAAGCAGGACCACTATTATCAAAAGCAGAGCCACGCAAACATAAATTATATCCGTGTGATTCAGACCCTGACCGAAATTGATTGCGAATGCTCCGATTCCTCCTGCACCGACGGCACCAGCCATCGTTGTGAGACCTATAAGAGATATTGCGGTGATTACCGTAACTCTGATTAAATCGGGCACTGCTTCATGCAGATAAACTCTGAATATGATTCCGACTGTTCCGGAACCCATAGACTTTGCAGCTTCAACTTTTCCGGGGTCAACTCCGGCAAGCGCTGCCTGAACCTGTCTTGTGAAGAAAGGAACGCATCCGAATACAAGTGGCAGGATTGCTCCTTTGACTCCTATTGCCGTTCCCACAACGCTTCTTGTCAGCGGGATGAGGAAAATTAGGAGTATCAGGAACGGAATTGCTCTGAAGAAACTGACTATTATGTCGAGTACGTGAAAGATGACTGCGTTTGGCTTGATTCCGTCTTTTTTCGTTATTGTGAGAATAACACCGAGCAGTAAGCCAATTGCAAATGAGATGATACCGGATAACAGGAGCATCTGGAATGTCTGCTCGCAGCTCTCAATGAAGTTTTTTGAATAAGCAACCAGATTCGGTGCTATTGATTTAAGCCACTCCATTACTTGATCACCTCCACTCTGACAAAGTTGCTCTCGAGATATTCTATTGTCTCTTTAACCTTTTCTTCTTCACCGGAAATAACGGCCACCATGTTTCCGAGAGTTCCTTCTCTCAGATTGTCCACATTTGCAAGGACAATGTTAAGGTTGACGTTGAATTTCCTTGATATCTCTGAAATAATTGCATCTCCAACAGAATCTTTTCCGAATGTAAGCTTGACCAGTTTTCCTTTTTCGTTGTCGTACGTTATAGCGTTGTCTTTTAAAAGCTGTTCAAGTTTTCCGACCGGAGAAGCTGAATTGATGAACTTCTTGGTTATTGGCTGCTGGGGATTGGCAAATATCTGATATACATCCCCTTCTTCCACAACTTCACCGTTCTCCATTACAGATACTCTTTCGCAGATTCTCTTGATAACCGACATCTCGTGAGTGATGATGACTATTGTGAGATGAAGTTTTTCATTTAATTCCTGTAACAGATTCAGAATGGATTCAGTTGCATCAGGGTCGAGAGCACTTGTTGCTTCGTCTGAGAGCAGGACCGAAGGATTGGATGCAAGAGCCCTTGCAATTGCAACTCTCTGTTTCTGTCCTCCAGACAGCTGGCTCGGATAAGCATTAATCTTGTCTTCCAGACCTATAAGTTCGAGGAGTTCCTTTACTCTGCTTGTTATTTCCTCTTTGCTCTTTCCCGTGTATTTCAGAGGATATGCGATGTTGTCGTAAACGTTTGATCTGTCTAGAAGGTTGAATGACTGGAATATCATCCCTATACCTTTTCTTGCAAGGTTCAGTTCTCTTCCCTTAAGCGTTTCGCCTTCAGAGTCGTAAATGACCTGACCGTTAATCGAAATATATCCTGAATCAGGTTTTTCAAGCAGGTTTAAAAGTCTGATCAGCGTTGACTTTCCTGCACCGGAGTATCCTATAATTCCGTATATCTCGCCGTCATTGATTTTCAGATTGACATCCTTGACCGCAACGACCTCTCCGTTTTTGTCTTTAAACGTTTTGTTTAAGTTTCTAATTTCAATCATATTTTACCCAAAAAATAAGAGGGCGTTTTCAGCCCTCATGAATTGTTTTTAATTCAGTCGAAGGCATGAAAAAGCGGTGTACGGTAACCCATACACATCTGCATCATTCCCGTGTAGAAAGAATTTTTCATGCGCGCCTCCGTGATTAATATGTGCATATTTTACTTCGAACCGAATATATTGTCTAATACTATTAATCAATGTTTTGTTATAGTTTTCGTCTATATCTCATTTCCTCTGGTTAAGGTACTTCTCCATCTCTTCAATGTACTCTTTTCCCATCTTGCTGAGAACAGTATTGGATTTGGTTATGTACCCTATTTCCATAACTGAATTCGGCGTTTCTTCATCTGATTCAAATGGAACGGCAATATAGTCGTCACCATTGAGTTCTTCGCATATAATTCCGGAACAAAGCGTATACGCATTGAGACCTACCATCAGATTAAGGTTGGAAGATCTGTCGTTCGTATGGATTATTTTCGGATATTCCATTGTTGACAGTATTTCTTCGTTCAGGTAGAAAGATGAGTCATCTCCCTGTTCAAAGAACAGACACGGATAGTCCCTCAATTCTTCAAAAGATATGCTTTTCTTCTTGGCAAGAGGATGATTCTTGTACAGATAAACATATGCCCTTGCCTCTATGAGTTTATGGAATTCAAGGTCATATTCATTGAGCAGTTTCATTAAGAATTTCCTGTTGAAATCTGACAGGTATATTACACCAATTTCACTTCTCATGGTCCAGACATCGTTTATGACGTCTTTTGTCTTGGTTTCCCTGATTGCAAATTCATAGTCGTCTATGTTATATCTCTTCACCATTTCAACAAAACTCTTTACTGCAAATGAATAGTGCTGAGTAGACACTCCGAATTTCTTTTTTCGTTTTGCTCCGTCACCGTATTTGTCTTTTATTGTCTCATATTGCTGATACAACTGTCTTGCGTATGATAGAAACTCTATGCCGTCGTTTGTGAGAGTTACACCTCTGCCACCTCGGTTGAATATAGTAATGCCCACTTCTTTTTCGAGTTCTTTTACAGCAGAAGAAAGAGATGGCTGGGAAATGTACAGACTCTCAGCTGCTTTGTTCAGTGAGCCCTTTTCAGATATGGTTATAACGTAATGTAATTGTTGAATTGTCATACGGACCTCGATATAGTTTAATTCTATGTAATTACCTTAACATATATATTTGTTCTATGTCAAGAGTAATGTTAAGGACGCCTTGTTAAGACGTCCTCAGTACTGTTTTGGTTTCTCACTCGCAGATATGTTCAATTCCTTTTTCGAGTATGATCTGAACGTGTTCATCATCCAGACTGTAGAAAATGGATTTGCCGTCTCTTCTGCTTTTTACCAGCGTGAACTGTTTGAGAATTCTCAGCTGATGCGATACCGCAGATATAGTCATTCCGAGTTCATTTGAAATATCGTTTACGCAAGATTCGCTTTTTGAAAGAACCATCATAATTCTTATTCTGGTCTGATCACCGAATATCTTGAACAAATCAGCCAGATCATCGATTTGCTCACTCTTGAGTGATGTAATCTTCTTTACATTGTTATCCATTCCGATTCTCCTTTTCCTACAGTTTTTTCACAAGCAGCGTTCTCATTGCATTGATTACTGCTATTATCATGACACCTACGTCTGCAATAACAGCAACCCAAAGGTTAGCAATACCGATTGCTCCGAGAACGAGGCATATGAACTTGACACCGAGTGCAAATACAATGTTTTCATACACTATTTTGATGCACTTTCTGGATATCCTTATTGCTTTGGATATTTTCTTCGGGTCATCGTCCATTAGAACTACATCAGCTGCTTCGATTGCGGCATCCGAGCCCATGGCTCCCATGGCAATTCCTATATCTGCACGGGAAAGAACTGGTGCATCGTTTATGCCGTCTCCGACAAATGCCAGTTTGTCTTTCTCGCTTTTTTCTCCGATGATTTTTTCAACCATTGACACTTTGTCAGCAGGAAGAAGACCGGCGTGGTATTCATCGATTCCGACTTTTGAAGCGACTTCTTTTGCTACTCTCTCGTCGTCTCCCGTGAGCATTATTGTCTTTTTGACACCTGATTCTTTAAGAGATTTTACAGCTTCTTCTGAAGTCGCTTTTATCTCATCTGAAATGACGATATGACCTACATATTCGCCGTTTATGGCAACGTGTACTATTGTTCCAGCATGATGGCAGTCCATGTACTGGATTCCGAACATCTTCATCATCTTGGAGTTTCCGGCCATTACATCAACACCGCCGACTTTTCCTTTAATGCCATGACCGCTGATTTCTTCTATATCACTTACAATATCTATGTCAATCTTTTTGTCATATGCCCTCTTCAGACTCTGGCTGATCGGGTGAGATGAAGGAGATTCAACATGAGCAGCATAATACAGTATCTGCTCTTTGGATATTGTATTGTGATGAACGTCAACGACTTCAAAATTGCCTTTTGTTATAGTGCCCGTTTTGTCAAATACAACATATTTTACTTTTGACAGAGTTTCAAGGTAGTTTGATCCTTTAATCAATACCCCCTGACTGCTCGCACCGCCAAGACCTGCAAAGAAACTCAGCGGAATGCTTATTACGACGGCACAAGGACAACTTATGACCAAGAATGTACAAGCCCTGTAAATCCATGTTTCAACCATTGGGTCGTTTCCGATAATTGCCAGGACTATAGGCGGGATTGCCGCCAGAGCAAGAGCTGAAAAACAGACAATAGGCGTATAGTAATGAGCAAACTTGGATATAAAGTTTTCAGACTTTGACTTTCTAGATGCTGCATTCTCTACCAGATCAAGAATCTTCGATGCTGTCGATTCTTCAAAATCTTTTGTTGTCTTGATTTTAAGAACACCTGTCATGTTGATGCATCCGCTCAGAACTTCTGTTCCGACAGACACTTCCCTTGGGATGCTCTCTCCGGTGAGAGCAGATGTGTTGAGAGTTGAGCTGCCTTCTATAATATATCCGTCAAGAGGTATTTTTTCACCAGGATTGACTACTATTATACTTCCGATTTCAACTTCATCAGGATCAACTCTTTCGAGTTGTCCGTCAACTTCAATGTTTGCATAATCCGGTCTTATATCCATCAGCTGACTGATATTCTTTCTGGATTTTCCGACCGCATAGCTCTGGAACAGTTCGCCGACCTGATATAACAGCATAACAGCAACAGCTTCAAGATAATCGTCGTCTCCTCCGTTGACCGCCTGATATATACCAACTCCGATAGCACCAAGCGTTGCTATTGTCATCAGAAAGTTCTCGTCGAACAACTGACCGTTTATAATTCCCTTAAATGCTTTGATCAGAACATCGTATCCGCTTACAAGATACGGAATCATGTAAAGTGCAAGTCTGATGTACCACTGACTGATATACTTGGAGAATATCATCAGAAGCACAACGCAGACCGATGCAACTATAATCCTGATTAGAAGCTTTTTCTGTTTTTTGTTCATACACTTCTCTATTTCAAAAAGATTTCACAATCTGATTCTACTTTTTTGCAGTTCTTTCTTACCTGTTCCATAACTGCATTTTCATCGACACCATCTTCAAATTCAACTTTCATTTTCAGTGTCATGAAACTGACGACTGCATCCTTAACTCCCGGTGTCTTCTTTGCAGCTTCCTGCATTTTCTCTGCACAGTTGGCACAGTCTACATCAATATTGTAAGTCTTTTTCATAATACTATCTCCGCAATCATACTTGAATATTTGAACGATTATTCAAGTGTTTGATTGTATTATATCACATTTATATGCATTGTCAATACCCTTGCAAAAAGAAAATCCCGCATTTCTGCGGGAATTAATGTCGATTGAACTATTAGTTCATGCCGTTGAGCATACGGGTAAATCTGCTCTTTTTTCTTGATGCGGTGTTCTTCTTGAGAATTCCGTGGGAAACGGCCTGGTCGACTTTCTTTACTGCTTTTGTGTATGCAGCTGCTGCAGCTTCTTTGTCGCCTGCTTCTACTGCTGCTTCAAAAGCTTTGATTGTTGTCTTCATAGCGCTCTTGTAGCTCTTGTTCTGGAGAGCCTTCTTTTCACTTACGACAACACGCTTTTTAGCTGATTTAATGTTTGCCATTTAGTCTTCCTCCCTCGATATATTTTTTTATATCTCAGATTTCTCCCGGTTTCGGCCTGAGAGGGCACCTATTCCCGTAAAAAATCAACGATTGCCATAGTATAGTATCACACATTGACAAAAATAGCAAGTACTTTTTTTGAGTCAGATTGTTACTGTTTTTTTTGCTTGAAATTCAGCTTGTCTTCTTTGCCTCTGACCATCTTTCCGATAGCATTTCCGTAGAAAATAAGAACCACAAGCATGAGTACAAATGGGAACGGAACTCTGAGCACAAAATCTATAATGTATACGAAATAATCGTCGCCCTGTTCGAATTTCCACAGCTGATTGTAGTATGACAGGATCGGGCAAAGCAATGAAAATACGAGAACAAACGCGTTTACATACTTGGTTGCAATAAATATTATTAATCCGATTACAATTGCCACAAGGGCCATCAAAGGATTGAAAACAAGCATAACGCCGATGAAAGCGGCACATCCGCCTGCACATCCGTTTGATTTGAACTTATATATAACAGGATAGTTGTGTCCGAGTGTACAGAATAATCCGGCAAGACATATATATCCTCCGCCAGGCATTGCAAAAAGTCCGATGGTTGCACATACTATTCCCTTCAGAAGATCGAGCAGAAGGGGCAGGACAAATCTTTTTATTCCTGCTTTCTCCCTTAGTTCAACAACGTCACTTCTGCAATTGTTGTTTATTGAAAACATCCTGCAGAAGTTAACACTTCCGATTAAGTATGACAGGACCGCCGTAATAACGGCACCTATTATGTACATAGGCATTGTTCCGGGCAAGCCGAACACACCTGATTGAATCAGCATTAAAATACTCACTTAACGTCGTCCCCGCGTTCACGAATAATCAACTTGATAGGTGTTCCTTCAAATCCGAACACTTCTCTCAATTTGTTTTCAATATATCTCTGATAAGAGAAATGGAACAATTCTGCATTGTTGCAGAAAATGACAAATGTAGGCGGATTTGCACCTGTCTGTGTCATGTAATAAATTTTGAGTCTCTTGCCTCTGTCTGTGGGCGGCTGAACTCTTGTTACTGCCTCATTCAATACATCATTCAGTGTACCGGTAGTAATTCTGTTGCTGCAGTTCTTGGCAACGGTATTTATCATCGGAAACAGTTTATCCACTCTCTGTCCTGTCTTGGCGGATATGAACTGAATCGGCGCATAATCCATAAATGAAAGGGCATCCTTTAAGATGGCTGAAAACTTTCTCGTAGTCGAGTCATCTTTTTCAACTATATCCCATTTGTTGACAACAATAATGGAACCCTTGCCTGCCTCGTGTGCAATTCCGGCAATCTTAACATCCTGTTCCGTAACACCGGCATTTCCGTCTATCATGACAAGACATACGTCCGCGTTTTCAACTGCGCTTTTTGCTCTGAGAACACTGAACTTCTCTATTCTGTCTTCAACTTTTGCCTGACGTCTCATGCCGGCAGTATCGATTATGACATAGTTGCCGAATTCATTTGAAAGTTTTGAGTTAACAGCATCTCTTGTTGTGCCGGCTACATCGGAAACAATCATTCTGTCTTCGCCAAGTACCCTGTTTACAAGTGAACTCTTGCCCGTGTTAGGCTTACCGATGACAGCAACCTTTATTGCGTCGCCGTAATCTTCTTCGGGTTCTTTTTCCGGTGCGAGATTGACTATCTCATCAAGCAAATCACCTGTTCCGGTACCTGAAATAGAAGATACTGCAATCGGATCGTTATCAAAACCGAGTTCGTAGAATTCGTAATACGCAAGCGGCTTCTGTCCGACAGAGTCAACTTTGTTGACAGTTACAATAACGGGCTTTTTGCTCTTTTTGAGCATCTGGCCTATGTCTCTGTCATCAGGAGTCAAACCAGCTGTGACATCGCACAAAAAAACGATTACGTCGGCTGTTTCTATTGCTATGTATATCTGATCTCTCATCTTTACATACATAGGCTCATCAATCTTTGGCTCAAAGCCTCCTGTGTCGATAAGAGTTATGGACTTTCCATTCCACTCTGTCTCGTAATAAACTCTGTCTCTTGTGACTCCTGGAGTATCTTCAACTATGGATACTCTTTCGCCGCAAATCTTGTTGAACAGTGTGCTCTTTCCTACATTCGCACGTCCAACTATTGCTACTGTAATATCCGACATCTGCTGCCTCACATTCCTATTATTGCGTGCAGTAGATCTGCACCGTTTGGTCCGTTTGTTTTTATCTTTATGCCAAGTATCTCTTCAGCTTCCGTCAGGCTCATTCCGCAAAGGAACAAATCCCCTTCGTGTCTTAGCATCACTGAAGGAATCAGCAATTCCTCTCCGAGAGGCTTGCCTTTGAGCTGTTCAGTCAGATCCTTTCCTGTAACCAGACCTGCAACCGTGACATGTCCGCCGAAGAAATTGTTTTTGATCCTATATACATGCACCTTTATGTTTTTGAATTTGTTTTCCGCTTCTTCACACAATTTCTTTATGCAGTCGTATGCTGCATATCCTGTGGCAACAGATACTTCCCTGTCTGTTTCAGCTTCATCAATGTATTCAAGTTCTTCTTCAAATTCATTGGTGAAGGAAGTGATCATCCCGACACCATTCTCAATCTGAGGATAACCATCATACTGAGATTCGCTTGGCATAGGCCTTTCCGCAGTTATGTAAAACTCATCAGAGCAGTATGCAAGTCCCACTCCTCTTTCTTTTCTGAACATCTGGGAGTAGCACTCAACCAGGTCAATGACGTCGCCTGCCTCTTTTTTGTCAAAAGGCTCAAGGTGGCACAGATTCTCCCTGTGACCTGTCAGACCTGCTGGAACAATTGCAATGCTCTCAACGTTTTTGTAATTGGACAAGTCCACAATTGTTCTTTCCAGCTCTATTCCGTCATTCATTCCCTTACACAGAACTATCTGGCAATTCATCTTGATTCCACCCTCATCGAGCGTTTTCAGAAATCTCAGACTTGTTCCAGCGTTTCTGTTGTTCAGCATCTGGACCCTGAGTTCGGGATTTGTCGTGTGAACCGAAATGTTGACGGGAGTCATTCTCATATCAATGATTCTCTGGATATCTTTATCAGTTAAATTGGTAAGGGTGACATAGTTTCCCTGCAGAAAAGACAGTCTTGTGTCATCATCTTTGAAATATATGGTGTCCCTCATTCCCTTCGGGTTCTGGTCAATAAAGCAGAATACGCACTTATTGGCGCACGTTCTCTTCTTGTCCATGAGGAATGTTTCAAATTCCAGACCTATGTCATCATATTCGTCACGTTTCTTTATGGAGAAATCCATCTCCTCTGAATCTCTCATGACTTTTACCGTGATATTCTTTTCACAGATGTAGTAGCGATAGTCAAGAACGTCTTTTATGGTTTTTCCGTTTATGGATATGAGTTTATCGCCGGGTTTTATTCCGGCTTTGTCAGCATATGAACCTTTTTCAACTCTTTCAATATCTACCATGTTCGTCCTCTATAGTACGATACATTAATATCTCTACTACATTTGTTCATTATATCATATTTCACCAAAAGATAACAATTGCGACAGGTGATTTTGACCTGCCGCGATTGCACTTAATCTTTTTTAGATTTTTCTGATACGGAAACAACCTCTTTACCATCATATGTTCCGCATGACTTACATACTCTGTGAGCGAGATTATATTCGCCGCATTTCGGGCACTTTGTCATTCCGGGAAGTTCGAGTTTCCATACGTTTGAACGTCTTTTGTCTCTTCTGGCCTTCGAGACTTTTCTTTTTGGTACAGCCATTGTAGACCTCCTAGTTTAATACAGATGATCGGTTTTACTATTTGAGCAATTCGCTCAGTTTCGCCAGACGCGGGTCAACGGTCTTGGCTCTGCAATTACAGCTCTTCTTGTTCAAGTCTATGCCGCATACAGGACAGAGTCCCTTGCAATCATCTTTGCAAAGTATCCCGTACTGCGGATATTCGAGCACTATTTGTTCGAAGAAAGGCATTATAATGTCTAATTCTCTGTTCTTTATAAAGAGACAATCTTCGTTCTCTTCGGTCTTACTGCCTCTGATCGCTTTTGTCTCTATATAAATACTGAGTTCTGCGTGTGCAGGTCCTGCACATCTGGCGCATGGTTCGGAAAAACCTACATTGGAACTGATTTTTACGTCATAAGTTCCATCTTCACAAGCTGATACATTTCCCGATAAAACCATCGGGTAATCGAACTCGGTCTGCGGAAAATCCTGAGCCAGCTGCTCACAATCTTCCTGTGTCAGTTTGAATTCAAAATCCACGCTGTTTGTTGACCCAGCCAACAACTTTGTCAAGTCCAGATTCATTTGAAAATCACCTTAAACACATACTGCACCAGAATACAGCATTGTATATTATACAATTCGCGTTTTCCTTTGTCAACAATAAATTTTTATTATTTTTTTGTAAAAAAATCGGCTCATTTTACGATAAAGTTAAGAATTCTGTTCTTAACGTATATCTTTTTGACGATTGTTTTTCCGGCCACTGACTGAGCCACTTTGTCGTTCTTCAAAGCAATCTCAACAGCAGTGTCTTCATCGGCATCAAACGGAATCTGAACAGTATCTTTCATCTTTCCGAGTACCTGAACACCGATTGTTACGTTCTGTTGAACGGTTTTGTTTTCGTCATACTCAGGCCAAGCTGTGAGTGAACACAAACCTTCGCCTTCAAGTCTTTCCCAGATTTCTTCACAGATGTGAGGAGCAAACGGACAAAGAAGTGTTACAAATGTCTTGAGCTCATCTATTGTGAGAGTGTTTGCGTCATAAATCTCGTTTGAAAGTGTCATAAGAGCAGCAAGAGCTGTATTGAACTTCATTGCTTCAATGTCTTCGGATACTTTCTTTATTGTCTTGTGGAAAGAAGCCTCGAGTTTTGGAGTTACTCCATGACCTTTTGCAATGAACATGAATCCCCACACTTTGTCAAGGAATCTCTTACATCCCTTAATAGATGACTGAGACCACGGAGCTGCTTTTTCAAAGTCCCCTATAAACATCTCATATGTTCTGAGTGTATCTGCACCATACTGGTCGACTATGTCGAGAGGATCTATGGTGTTGCCCTTTGACTTTGACATCTTTTCTCCGTCTTCACCGAGAATCATGCCGTGAGCAGTACGTTTCTTATATGGTTCTCCGCAGTGGAGTACACCTATGTCATTGAGGAACAACGCCCAGAATCTTGAATAGAGCAAGTGAAGTGTTACGTGCTCCATGCCTCCGTTATACCAGTCAACAGGCATCCAGTAATCCAATGCTTTGGGGTCTGCCACTCCGGTTGTGCAGTGCGGATCGCAGTATCTGAGGAAATACCATGAGCTTCCTGCCCAGTTAGGCATTGTATCAGTTTCTCTCTTTGCGGGACCTCCGCAGCAAGGACATGTCGTATTGATCCACTCTGTTGCCTTGGCAAGAGGCGATTCGCCGTTGTCTGTCGGTTCGAAATCCTTTATATCCGGCAATGTGAGCGGAAGCTGATCTTCCGGAATTGCCACCCAGCCGCACTTTTCACAGTTTACAAGCGGTACCGGTTCACCCCAGTATCTCTGTCTTGAAAATACCCAGTCGCGGAGTTTGTAGTTTGTCTTCTTCTGGCCTATTCCCTTTTCGGTAAGCCATTCAATAATCTTTTCCTTTGCTTCACTGACTTCAAGTCCGTCGAGGAATCCAGAATTTACGAGTTTACCTGTTGCAACATCGGTGTATGCTTCTTCCTGTACATTTCCGCCAGCAACAACTTCGATAATGGGCATATTGAATGCTTTTGCAAAATCCCAGTCTCTTGAATCGTGGCCCGGAACTGCCATGATGGCACCTGAGCCATACGTAGACAGAACGTAATCCGAGATGAAAATAGGAATTTCTTTTCCGTTTGCGGGGTTTATTGCAGCTACACCTTCAAGTTTGACGCCCGTCTTGTCCTTTACAATTTCAGCTCTCTCAAAGTCTGACTTCTTCTGAGCTTCAGCCTTGTATGCCTCGATTTCAGCATAATTTGAGAGTTTGTCTTTCCACTTCTCTATGAGAGCATGTTCCGGAGCCATTACCATGTATGTTACTCCGAAGATTGTATCCGGTCTTGTAGTGTAAACAAGCAGCTTGTCTCCGGCAGTTGTGCCGAAGTTTATTTCTGCCCCGTAAGATCTGCCGATCCAGTTTATTTCCTGTGTTTTGACTCTCTCAATAAAGTCAACATCTTTAAGACCGTCTATGAGCTTGTCTGCGTATTCAGTTATCTTGAGCATCCACTGGCTCTTGACTTTGTGAACAACTTCTCCGCCGCATCTCTCACATTTTCCGTCAACTACTTCTTCGTTTGCAAGAACAACTTTACATGAAGTACAGAAGTTGACACTCATTTCTTTCTTATATGCAAGTCCCGCCTTGAACAACTGGAGGAATATCCACTGAGTCCATCTGTAGTATTCTGGACTTGATGTGTTTATTTCCTTTGACCAGTCAAAGCTGAATCCGAGCATCTTGAGCTGCTGTGTGAAGTGCTCAATATTGTTTTTTGTTACTATTGCGGGATGGATGTGGTTCTTGATGGCATAGTTTTCAGTCGGCAAGCCGAAAGCATCCCAGCCAATCGGGAACAACACGTTGTATCCCTGCATTCTTCTCTTTCTGGACACGATGTCCATTGCAGTATACGGACGCGGATGTCCTATATGAAGACCTACTCCTGATGGATACGGAAACTCAACCAGGCTGTAGAATTTCGGAAGTGTGAAGTCGTTCTTTGTTTCAAAAGCTTTTTTCTCTTCCCATATTCTTTGCCACTTGGGCTCAATTTCCTTAAAATCGTACGTCATATTACTTGGCCTCGTTTCCCGAATTGAGCGTCACTTCCCCGGATCCGCTCCACAATTTTTCGAGTTTGTAGAACTCTCTCATATCTCTGTGGAATACGTGAACCATGACATGGGCATAGTCCATGACAACCCATGTTCCTTCCGCATATCCGTCTATGTTGAGAGGCTCAACTTCTCTTTCTCTCATCTTCATTTCAAGTCTTCCGGATATTGACTTGATCTGTGTTGAAGAATTACCTGTGCAGATTACAAGATAATCAGTGACCACAGTCTTATCTGATACTGTCATTATCTTTATATCCTGTGCCTTCATTTCATCGAGTTCTTCAACTATTGCCTTAACAAGAGTATCTGCATCGGCATTTGCCAATGAGCTCTTTACTGTTGTTTTTTCTTCTGCCATATACACCTCAGGAATTGTAATAATTGTCTATGTATTCGTCACCGGTTTCTTTGCTTGTGAAGAATCCTTTTTTGTCAAAGTCTTCCGGTTTGATGTCTTTGTCTGAATTAAGATATTTGTTTATGTCTTCAACAGCTTTTGCCTTGTTGACTGCATAATATGCCCAGAGTTCTGTTTCAGGGTTCTGAACCGGTGAACCGGACAAAGTAGCAATGCTGACCTTGGATGAATCAACACCGTAAATTGACTTGATCATGTCAACCATCTCGCCTATCTTTGCGTTTGTGACAACAGAACCGTAGAGTTCGGTTGCAATCTGAACGAGAGAATCTTCCGGAATGTTCTTCATGACCTGTTTTACCATTTCGTTTATGAAGTTCGCTCTGAGTTCCATTCTGTCAAGGTCACCCTTTGTGTAACCGGATCTGTATCTGATCAGCTGCTCAGCCATGTCACCTGTCAGTTTCTGCTTTCCTGCTTTTAAGTGAATGTGAAGATCCTGAACGTCGTCGTCATAATCCATATCCATCGGAACATCGTATTCAATTCCGCCTATTTTGTCCACGATGTAAACAAATGCATCTGTGTCGACAAGGACATAGAAATCCACTTTAACTCCGAGTGCATCGGTAAACTGGTTTGTCACATCATTAAGAGCAGATTCTCTGGCCTGATTGTTGCCCTGACCCACTGTGTTCTTGAAGTAGCTGAGAGAAGCTGCATACATGCTGTTGGCTTTGCTTATGTTCTTGTATCCGCCAACAGTTTTGTTGATATATGTGTCTCTAGGAATCTGCAGGATGCTCAGTGTTCCCTTCTGCTCGTCAACATGAGCAATCATCATGACGTCAGTGCTCGATGAAACATCATCAACACCCAGAATGAGTATATTGTATGACGGTTTGTCCACACCCTTGTTGACCACTGATTCAACAATCGCAAAAACTATGAGTGCGACTATAAGCACCGCGAGAAGTGCTATTACCACTTTTAAAATTGTTGTCGTGCTGGCTCTCTGTACTGCCATTTTCAATGTCCTCCTGAACTTGTTAGTGAATTCCAAAGCGGAATGACTCTTTCATCTATTTCATATCGCCTTTGGAGCAGAACCGTTATTGTATTTTCAATGCATTCAATAATTGCTTCGTCCAATGCCTTCAAAAGCATTTCTTTGTTTCCTTTATTCTCACAGCATTTCTTGTAGAAATTGTGTCTGGCCATTTTGCATGTCTCATATCTTCTTGTAGGTTCAAGATAGTCTGCAACAAACAGCAGCTTGTCCATCAGTGACATTCCGACTTTGCCTGTCGTGTGACAGCTGATGGCAGAATATACTTCTTTTTCAACTATTCCTTCCCCGAACAGATCCAGTGCATAAGCTGCACCTGTGTCCTGGTGGATGATGGGCATCAAATCGCCCGGTTTTTTGTCTGTTTTTATTCCGTATTTTGCACAGAGTTCAAGCTGCTTTTCGCCGCTGAAATCCTTTGTTATGTCGTGAAGTATTGCTGCTTTTTTGAGTTTGAATCTGTCTTCCTTGCTCAAATCAAACAGTTTGGCCAGGGTACTTACTTCTTCAAGTACGCTGAGCGAGTGCTCATACCTTTCTTTAGATTCGTGTTTTGCCACTTCACTTTTTAAAAACTCTATTAC
>JAILLB010000059.1 GCA_024693345.1 Clostridiales bacterium | reverse complement strand
TGTGACCATATGTTGAAAAACTTTGACAAGGAGCTCCACCGATAAACAAGTCTATTTCTCCTTTGTACGGTTTTCCATCCAAAAATCGAATATCTTCAAACCAACGGCTGTCATCAATGTCATAGTTGGCAAAATATGATTTTTTTACATTGTTTGGCTTACCCGTTGAGTCGTAAAGAAGACCTATTACTTTTTCTCTGTACTCGGGTGAAAAATTCTTCAAAATATCGTTAATTTCTTCCTGAGTCTGATTTAAATATCTTTCTCCGTTGTCACACGCAAATGCTATACGATAATTGGCTTTCATCTGTTTCAGCGCTTGCTCAGCGGCACCAATGCCACTAAAAACTGTTGCTACGTTAATCATTATTGCTCCCCGAGTGTGGTTAACACGCTCATCCCATATTCATAATTTATCTAGTTGATAACATTATAACATAACTAATGCCAGCGGTCTATAATAAATGTACAAACGTTACATATAAGGCACGCAAGGTATAGGAATGTATTATGCAAATTCACATAGAAACAGCATCAAGTTCAGTCCTCATCATTCATCTTCTCTTTCAAGAAAAGCATCAAGAGCCATTAACAGTTCTGTCAATGACTCTTTATCAAATAAAGCATTTGCAATTTCAGACAATTGCGTGTTTAACAATTGAGAAATAGTGTTGCATGGTTCACCATCTTCGCACTTTATACCATGAATTGCATTCAGTATTTCCGGTTTAAAATTCAATGCTTCGCATTCCATATCTTTCAACGTTTCATAACCCCAATCATTACCATTCTTAAGCAAACCAGACAACTTGCACTCGGCTTTTTCGGATATGACTCTGTCTATAGTATCGGAAAGAAATTCATCAATTCTATCAGATATGTCACTGCTACTTTCTAGAGCTGTTGCTTTATCACACATATTCTTCTACTCCCTGAAAACCCACACCTATATGTTTTGTTTATCAAAGGTTTCACATGCTTCTTTCAGCATATTATCCAGCTCATCCGTCACACGGATTGTTTCCCATTTGTGATCAGATAAAACATTAACTGTGTAATGAGGCAGATCTGTTTTTTCGTAATACATGATGTACTGACCGGAGTATCTTCTGCCGTCAATCTCCAAATTGATGTCATAAAACACTCTTCTAATCCTGAAGATTGAATTCCTTGAGTGTTTTTTTTCGACTGACACGAGTTTGAAATTTTCAACCCCATATACTTCGTGTTCTATGACAAATCTTTTCCTGTGATCCCCTTTTGAGAGTTCATCACATTCCGCCCTGCATGCAAGACCTCTCATGTACAGAGCTTTCAGAGCAAGGCGCCTTCTGTTGTTTTCAAATCCATACAGAATAATCTTTCCCACATAGTGTGGCAGATGACTGATCTTTTCGCTGTCTTTATCCGGCAGAAACTCGCAGATTTTTTCTGCAAGATCTTTCTCGATTCTGTATTTTTCAAAAGCAACAGGAACTGAATATGAGCCGTAATAGGTGCTGATTGAGTTGCAGACTCCGACCACTTCCTCCACTTCACTGGTTCCGTAGTTTGAGTGGTATATAATCCAGTTGCCGTTTACCTTTCTTCTCTCCGCCATGACACATTCAAGGTAGTTGCGGCAGCATGCACTCTGGCTTATTTTTGTCTCTCTGAAAGAAAAAACATATTCTTCACATTCACATCTGCAGAATCCGTCCTCTTCGTCAAGAGCCTCGTTTAAATATCTCATGTATTCATTCTGAACATTATCTATCTGATCTACCACTTCTTTTGAAATGAGCCTTAAATACCCTTCCTGGTTCTCTATGATGTCCTCTCCAGGATTGTGGTAGAAACGAACAGAAGTCTCTGTTTTGTTCTTTAACCTGAACAGGAGTCTTCCGAACATGTGACCGTAGCATTCAACTGTATCTGCATGCGTAATCCTGTTTTCTTCAATCTGCTTTTCAGATAAATGGTATTCCCCGAGTATAAGATCTGCTGTTACCTTATCATCTGCTTTTATAGCAGTCAGCAGAAGAATCATGGAGCGCAGATAGAAAGATTTGTAAATGTTATTTTCAAAGCGTTCAAGGTGCGGATATTTTTCGATTACTGCAGCAACTTCCTCTTCAGTAACTTCCCTGTTCTGTTCGTGGCTGTCACGCTGTCTCATGCTCCCGAGAAGCTTCTTTACTGTCAGGGGTTTTGAATACCCGTTCTTCTCATCGAGTTTCTGGTAAAACACTTCACCTTCACGTCTGTAGTATTCTGTTTTGTCACCAATGTTTAAAATGTATTCACACATGTTCAACGCTCTTTCTTTTTGTCTTTTTCAACAACATATACATGGTCACCATGAAATATCATCACTTTGTCCCCGTATGTTGTCACAAATCTCTTATCTGTTGTTTTTCCGTTAAAAACTCCGGATTTCTCTTTCAGT
>JAILLB010000049.1 GCA_024693345.1 Clostridiales bacterium | reverse complement strand
ACCTCCATTTGTGTGCGGTAATTCCCGTAATTTGTGGTTTTTGAAATTCACTATGAATTATAAGGGTAAATCCACGGCTTTGCAAATTTGGGGGTCACTTCATATTATCTGAAGTCACGGGTGTTCCCGGCAAGCATAAACGAGGATTGAAACAAATAATTTTGTACAAGTTTCTAATAGAACTAACTCTTCCAAAACAATAGGAAATATCAATGCCAAATATCCTGGAACAATGAGAACTTTGTCGAACCAATCGTACGATTCATTTGCAATATCTAGAATCAAAAACACTATTGTTACCGCGAATGTTAAAAAGATTATCGAAAAACCTATAGACAAGACCCACTTTTTCATTATATGTAATCTCTCTTTCTCATTAATAATTCGCAATATTTGTTGAATCTATCTTACAAAACATGATCATTTTGATGTTGGATCATTGAGTGGTATCTATTTGAAGTATCTGACTGCAGACTCAAACATCTTGATGTCGTAGTTGCCATCGACATTCTTATACAGACCTTGTCCGATTCTTTCCGAATGTCCCATCTTTCCGAGGATTCTTCCGTCTTTTGACGTAATTCCTTCAATTCCCATAAATGAGCCGTTTGGATTGAAGTGGATGTCGTATGTAGCTTCATCATTAAAGTCAACATACTGAGTTGCAATCTGTCCGTTTTCCTTGAGTTCGTCGTACACTTTTTCAGAGCATACAAATCTTCCTTCGCCGTGTGAAATCGGTACGCTGTACACTTCACCGGGCTTTGTCATGGACAGCCATGGCGACATGGATGATGCAACTCTTGTTCTCACGATTCTGGACTGGTGTCTGCCAATTATGTTGTATGTAAGTGTCGGACAATTCTCATCAGCGTCTATTATCTTTCCGTACGGGACAAGACCGAGTTTTACAAGGGCCTGGAATCCGTTGCAGATTCCCGCCATAAGTCCGCCTTCGTCAAGGAGTTTCATTGTTACTTCTTTGACTTCGGGAGCTCTGAAGAATGAACAGATGAACTTGCCTGAACCATCAGGCTCATCTCCCCCGGAGAAGCCTCCCGGAATGAATATCATCTGTGAATCTCTGACAATGTTTGAAAATTCTTCTGCGGATTTCTTAATGTTGTCTGCTGTGAGATTCTTAACAACGTAAATAACAGGTTCTGCGCCCGCTCTTTCGAATGCTCTTGCCGTGTCATATTCGCAGTTTGTTCCAGGGAAAGCAGGTATAGCAACTTTCGGTACTGACTTTTTGACCATAGGCGCTGAGACAGATTTATTGTATGATGTGACTGTTTCGGGCTTGTCCAAATCGTTTTTGAGATTACATGCGTATACGGGTTCAAGTTTGTCTTCCCATTCTCCGCATAATTCTTCCAGGCTTACTGATGACTCATCATATTTAATTGTTCCATCATCAGTTGTTCTTCCGACAAGGGTTGCACCTTCGATTTCACATGTTGTCTCAACAAGTATAGCTCCGCAACCTGATTCGAACAGCTCTTCTTCATTTAATCCTTTTTCAAAAGAAAAGCCTATTCCGTTTCCGAAAGACATTTTCATGACTGCTTCAGCAATGCCGCCTCTTGTTACAGCGTAACCGGATACGGCTTTTTTATTTTTGAACAGCTTGTTTACCTCACCATAAATGGGTATGAGGCTGTCAGATTTCGGAAGGCCTATTTCTGTTACTTTAGGTTTGAAGAGATACAGGTAATTACCGCTGTTTTTAAACTCATTCGTGATGACATTATCTGTCTTGGACTGAGTTACGGCAAACGAAATAAGTGTAGGAGGAACATTTATGTCTTCAAAGCTTCCACTCATTGAGTCTTTTCCGCCTATTGCAGCAACCTCAAAATCTACCTGGGCCATGAGGGCACCGAGAACTGCCTCAAGAGGCTGTCCCCATCTCTCGCCTTCATTTCCGGGCTTTTTGAAATATTCCTGGAAGGACAGATAAATGTCTTTGTATTCTGCGCCTGATGCAACTAGTTTGCTGAGCGACTCAACAACTGCAATGTATGCTCCACTGAACGGATCTTTTTCACTGAGTTTGACATCAAACCCCCATGACATGAGTGAACAGTCATTTGTTTCTCCGTGCATTACGGGAAGTTTCTGAACCATTGTCTGGGATGGTGTCAGCTGATATTTGCCTCCAAACGGCATCACAACAGTTCCGGCTCCGATTGTTGAGTCAAAACGCTCTGCCAGACCTCTCTTGGAACAGATGTTAATATCTGTTGCCAAAGCTTTTATATCCTTAGCAAAGTCGCCTGTGGCTGTGTTAGTAACCATTTCGGATTTTTGAGTCTCAATGCATATATGTTTTTCCGCACCATTTGAATTCAGAAAATCCCTTGAAATGTCTACTATTGTTTTTCCTCTCCAGTTCATGACAAGTCTGTTTGTATCAGTAACCCTTGCAATCTCTGTTGCTTCTATATTTTCTTCTTCTGCAAGTTTAAGGAATTTTTCAACACTGTTTTCTTCAACAACAACTGCCATACGTTCCTGTGATTCGCTTATGGCAAGTTCCGTTCCATCAAGCCCTGCATATTTTTTTGGCACTTTGTCGAGTTCGATGTCAAGTCCGTCTGCAAGTTCACCAACCGCAACAGACACACCTCCGGCACCGAAATCGTTACACCTCTTTATGAGGATGGAAGCTTCAGGATTTCTGAAGAATCTCTGCAGTTTTCTCTCTTCCGGAGCATTTCCTTTTTGAACTTCTGCTCCGCATGTTGCCAGTGAACTAAGATTGTGTGATTTGGAACTGCCTGTTGCACCTCCGCAACCATCACGTCCTGTTCTTCCGCCTATGAGTATTACAACGTCACCATTTTCAGGTCTTTCTCTCTTGACGTTTTTTTCCGGAGCGGCCGCTATAACTGCACCAACCTCCATATGTTTTGCAACATAACCGGGATTATATATCTCATCAACTATACCGGTAGCAAGTCCAATCTGATTGCCATATGAAGAATACCCTGCGGCAGCAGTAGTGACAATTTTCTTCTGCGGGAGTTTGCCTTTTATGGTTTCAGAGATTGGTTTTAAAGGATCAGCTGCACCTGTCAGTCTCATTGCACCATAGACATATGCCCTTCCGGACAACGGGTCTCTTATGGCACCGCCAATACATGTTGCTGCACCACCGAACGGCTCTATTTCCGTTGGGTGGTTATGTGTTTCATTTTTGAAGAGTAAAAGCCAAGGCTCCTTTTTTCCGTCAATCTCAACTTCTGTTTTGACAGTGCACGCATTGATCTCTTCACTCTCATCAAGTTTGTTCAGTTTGCCCTGCTTTTTGAGGTATTTGGCTCCAATTGTTCCCATATCCATAAGACATATGGGCTTTGTTCTGTTGAGTTCTTTGCGGATTCCTATATATCTGTCGTATGCATTTTTAACTTTTTCATCCGCAAAAGATATACCATCAATGATGGTTCCGAATGTTGTATGTCTGCAGTGATCTGACCAGTAAGTATCAATCATTCTTATTTCAGTCATTGTGGGATCTCTGTGTTCGCTGTTGAAATACTCCACACAGAACTCTAGATCCGCCTCGTCCATAGCGAGTCCGTATTGTTTTATAAAAGAACCTATCTCATTACCCTTGAGTTTTCTGAAACCATCGAGAACTTTTACATCTTCAGGATAAGGATAGTCTACGATGAGAGTATCCGGCAAATCCATTGAAGCTTCTCTGGACTCGACAGGGTTAATAAGATACTTCTTAATGGCATTCAGCTGTTCATCAGAAATATTTCCGTAAAAAGCATATACCTTTGCAGATCGAATAATCGGCCTTTCGTCCATTGACATTATCTGAACACACTGCTCAGCTGAATCAGCCCTTGCGTCAAATTGGCCCGGAAGATATTCAACCGCAAAGGATTTTGAGTTATTTAAATCAATTTCTGATGTCGAAATGTCACACTGCGGCTCTGAAAACACTGTTTTAACTGCCTCGTCAAAGACATCTTGCGAAATATTTTCAACATCATACCTATTGATAATCCTTGCATCACTCAATCCGTCAATGCCAAGAAAAGAGCGCAAATCAGCAGCGAGAGCTTTTGCTTCCGTTGCAAGTTCTTTTCTCTTTTCAACAAAAATTCTGTATATCATTGATTGTTCTCCAAAGCATTGAGTGCTTTTGCTCCTATGTCTGTTCTCATGAAAGACTTTCTGAAAGAAATTCTCTTTGCATACTTATAGGATTTTTTGATGGCAGATTTTAGATCATCAGCAACTGTTGTAACACCAAGCACTCTGCCGCCATTGGTGACAAGCTCTCCATGGTCTGAAGCCACACCTGCAAAATACACGTTGTCTTTTATGTCATCAGGAACAAAAATTGAATACCCTTTTTCGTATTTAACAGGATAACCCTGAGAAGCCAAAACCACACAACATGCAGATTTGTTTGAAAACCTGACTTCTGTTTTGTCAAGTGTTCCGTTAGTGGTCGCCAGCATTATTTCGAGCAAATCACTCTCAAGAAGAGGTAGAACAACTTGCGTTTCTGGATCTCCGAATCTGCAGTTGTATTCGACAACTTTCGGACCATCCTTTGTTACCATCAGTCCAAAATATAAACAGCCTTTGAACGGTCTTCCCTCTTTTCTCATGGCTTCAACTGTAGGCTTAATAATCTTTTCTTCGCACTCTCTCTGAACTTCTGGAGTGTAGAACGGATTTGGCGCAATTGTTCCCATGCCTCCTGTATTAGGACCATTGTCTCCGTCATATGCTCTCTTGTGATCCATTGAAGAAACCATCGGAACAATTGTCTTTCCGTCACAGAATGACAATACAGACACTTCGGGACCTTCCATGAATTCTTCGATAACTACTTTATTTCCTGATTCACCAAAGACCTTTGTCTCCATTACTGACACTATAGCATCAACAGCTTCTTTTTCGTTTTGTGCTATTGTCACACCTTTTCCGAGTGCAAGACCATCTGCCTTGATGACAATAGGATACTTGGCTGTTTTTACGTATTTCAATGCCTTTTTGGAGTTATCAAACACTTCATACTCTGATGTCGGAATACCATATTTTTTCATGAGATTCTTTGCAAAGACTTTGCTTGATTCTATTTCAGCAGCTTTTGCAGTTGGTCCGAAACAAGGTACTCCTACCTCATTCAGTCTGTCAACACATCCGAGTGCGAGCGGATCATCCTGAGCCACTATTGCATATTCAATTCCGTTTTCCCTGGCAAATTCCACTATTTTATCTATCTCTTTTGCCTTGATATCAATGCATGTTGCTTCTCCAGCCATTCCTGCATTTCCGGGAAGACAGTAAATCTCATGTTCACCTTTTCCCTGTCTGATTTTTTTTATGATTGCGTGTTCGCGGCCGCCTCCGCCTATTACCATTATCTTCATTTTGAACCCCTATTTATCAGTGATGAAATAACCTCGTTCCAGTAAATGCCATCACCATGCCATATTCATTTGCTCTTTCTATTACTACGTCATCCCTTATGGAGCCACCAGGCTCGGCAATATAGGAAACGCCGCTCTTTTTTGCTCTCTTGATGTTATCGTCAAACGGGAAGAATGCATCTGAACCGAGAGAAATTCCTGATAGCGATGACAGGTAATCTTCCTTATCTTTTTCTGTAAGTCTTTCGGGCTGTTTTTTGAAATATTTCTGCCAGATTCCGTCTGCACATACATCTTCTTCATTTCCGTTTATATATCCGTCGATTACGTTGTCTCTTTCGGCTCTCTTCATCTCGTCAAGGAATGGAAGCACCATTACCTTCGGGCTTCTTCTGAGGTTCCATGTATCCGCTTTGCTTCCTGCAAGTCTTGTACAGTGGATTCTTGACTGCTGACCTGCACCTACGCCTATTGCCTGTCCATCAAACGCGTAACAAACTGAATTTGATTGTGTGTACTTAAGTGTAATCAGTGATATGATGAGATCATTTATAGCATCAGGAGTGAGAACTTTGTTTTCGGTCACAATATTTTCCAGAAGTGACTTGTCTATCTTTATATTGTTTCTTCCCTGTTCAAATGTTACTCCAAACACCTGTTTTCTCTCCTGAGTTTCTGGCACGTATGAAGGGTCGATTTTTACGACGTTATAGGTTCCTTTTCTCTTTGTTCTGAGTATTTCCAGTGCAGCTTCAGAATAACTCGGTGCAATGACACCGTCAGATACTTCTCTCTGAATCAGCTTTGCTGTCGTTTCATCACATTCGCCCGAGAGCGCAATCCAGTCTCCGTATGAAGACATTCTGTCAGTGCCTCTTGCCCTTGCATATGCACAGGCCAGAGGAGAATCGTCAAGTCCTTCAATATCATCAACAAAACAAGCCTTTTTTAATTCCGCACTCAGCTGTTTGCCAATAGCAGCTGATGTAGGGCTGACATGTTTGAATGAGGTTGCGCATTCTTTTCCCGTAGCTTCTTTCAATTCCTTAACAAGCTGCCAGCTGTTGAATGCATCCAGAAAATTGATGTATCCTGGTCTTCCGTTAAGTATTTCAACGGGAAGTTCTCTGCTGTCGGCCATATATATTCTTGATGGCTTCTGGTTGGGATTGCATCCGTATTTCAGTTCAAATTCTTTCACTTTACGCCTCCTGATTTTTGTTGATAATTACTTCTCTTTCGGTTCTGTCTTTCAGTGAGATGTATCTCACGCAAAGAGATATCTTGTTGTCTTCGTCAAGTGAGTTCCATATTGTCTTTGTGAATTCATCTATATCTTCCGGTATCTCAACTCTCTCGCATTCACCGAAGAACGTCGGAAGTGGTTTTCCATCACCTTGGTATGTATGGATAAAATGTCCTAGTCCTTTAACTGAAGGATAGGAATATGTAAATCTCTGACAGTCGCTTCCATCTTTGTCTATGCTCTTCAGTATATTCATCTTATATGTGTACTTTTCACCTAAATTCAGAATTGCGCTGATTCTCGGAGTGAAGTTTGGCTCATCTGGCTCAAATGTTCTCGTATCGAGAGCCTCTTCAAACGTCTTTCCATCTTTGATGAAATCATATATAGTGTCAGTCTGATCTCCGTTTGTGACAATAATGCTGTTTCCTATTTCTCTTATTGGAGAATAAATGATGAGAGACGGATCATCAACCTTTGAAGGATCGAAAGGATAAATTGTGATGTTCTTTCCTTCCTTGACAAACACTCTGTTTCTGCTGTTGTTGCTTCTTCCCATTATGAAATATGCGAAAACAGCATATTCTCCGCTCGGTGATGTTCCGACCACAATTCCTCTTCCGACATATGAGTTGCCTTTGACCCGGGAGTCAAAAGTCTTTGTTTCGTAGCAATCCATAACCCTATTTCCTTTCATCAATTATCTTTTTACATACAAGTTCGGTTGCCTTTGGCAGAATCTTCCATTCCGCCTCTTCCATAACTCTTTTCTGTAGAACTTCGGGAGTATCTCCTTCTTTAACTTCGACAGCTTTCTGCATTATAATTCTACCTCCGTCGGGCACCTCGTTTACATAATGAACCGTTGCTCCGGTGACCTTTACACCATATTCAAGTGCGGCTTCATGAACTTTGAGTCCATAAAAACCTTTTCCGCAGAATGACGGAATCAAAGCCGGATGAACATTAATTATCCTGTTTTCGTGTTTTTTTGTGAAACCGGGCGAAAGAATGGACATAAAACCGGCAAGAACTATGAGTTCTATTCCATTCTCAACAAGCGCCTCATTTATTTTCTCTTCAAATTCATCTCCGAGCTCTTTTCTCGAACATATGACTGTCTTTATACCTGCATTTTCTGCACGTGTCAGAGCATAAGCTTCAGGATTAGACGAAACAACAAGTTTTATTTCTCCGCTTTCTATAATTCCCGCTTTTTGGGCATCAATCAATGCCTGAAGATTTGTTCCGCCTCCTGAAACAAACACAGCAATTTTAACTTTCAGCATATTTGTACCTTGTCTTCGGATTCAGTTATTTCTCCGATTATGTATGCGTTTTCACCATTTTCCTTGAGAATATCAACCGCTTTTGGGGCATCTTCTTTTCTGACAATTATGTCCATCCCTACACCCATGTTGAATGTATTGAACATATCTCTCTCATCAATCTTTCCTTCCTTTTGGATTAGATTGAATATTGGAAGAATCTCAACGGCTTTCTTATCTATCTTTGCACAAAGCCCATCCGGAACAGATCTTGGTATGTTTTCGTAGAATCCTCCGCCTGTAATATGAGAAATCCCTTTTACAGTTACTTTGTCCAATAACGCCAAAACCGGTTTAACATATATCTTTGTTGGGGTGAGAAGAACTTCTCCGAGTGTTTTTCCGCCTAGTTCTGGAACCGGTTTATCTATCTTTTTTGTTCCTATTCCGAACACTTTTCTGACAAGTGAAAACCCGTTTGAGTGAACTCCTGATGAAGGAAGTGCTATTACAACATCTCCCTTTTTCATTTTTGAGTTATCTATTACCTTGCTTTTATCCACAATGCCTACTGAAAAACCAGCAAGATCGTATTCATTTTCTGGATAAAATCCCGGCATTTCTGCTGTTTCCCCTCCTATAAGAGCACTACCTGATTGAACACATCCTTCTGCAACACCGCTGACTATCTGGGCAATCTTTTCTGGTACATTTTTTCCGCATGCAATATAGTCAAGGAAAAACATTGGTCTTGCTCCGCAACAGATTACATCGTTTACGCACATCGCCACACAATCTATTCCGACCGTATCGTGCTTGTCCATTTCAAATGCAATTTTGAGTTTTGTACCAACTCCGTCGGTACCTGAAACAAGAACAGGTTCTTTCATGCCAACGAGATTGGGTGCGTAAAGACCTCCGAATCCACCAATACCAGAGCACACTTCACTTGTCATTGTTCTGGCTATGTGTTTTTTCATCAGTTCAACGGCTTTGTATCCTGCCGTTATATCCACACCGGCTGCCGCGTAGCTTTCGGATTTTGAAATCTCTTTCGACATGTTTAATCTTCCTTTCCGTCCCAGCAATAAGTACACAAATCACATGGGTTGATTCCGATTGATTTCTTGACTCCATCGAGTGTCTGGTATTCAAGTGAAGAAAAGTGGAATTTTTCAGCAATCGTGGTCCTGAGTTTCTTGCCTCTCTCTGTATCCGGATTTGCATATTCTTCCAGATGCTTTTCTCCTTCTTCGCCCTCAAGTTCGTATATAACTTTTCTCGCCAGCAATTCGTTGTTCGGTGTTGATCTTGTAAACTGGAGATATTTACAAGCGAACATAACAGGAGGACAAGCAGCTCTCATGTGAACCTCTTTTGCTCCGTTGGAGTAAAGAAAGTCAACAGTTTCTCTGAGCTGGGTTCCACGAACAATACTATCATCAATGAAAAGAAGTTTTCTTCCTTTGATCAAATCTGTGACAGGTACCTGTTTCATTCTTGCTATCCTGTCGCTATCCTTTTTCGTGGCAGGCATAAATGATCTGGGCCACGTTGGTGTATATTTTATGAATGGTCTGGCATATGGTATTTTGGATTTATTGGAGTAACCTATTGCATATGCGAGTCCGGAATCAGGAACACCGGAAACGGTATCAACGCCTATATTTCCATCGCGCTGAGCCATAATCTCACCGCCGCGGTTTCTGGATATTTCAACATTGACTCCCTCATATTCTGCAGTCGGATATCCATAATATGTCCACATAAACGAACATACTTTCTTCTTTTTTCCGGGCTTAGCAAAAGTTTCCACACCCTCACTTGTTATTCTGCATATTTCACCCGGTCCAAGCTCTCTTTCCATAGAATAACCCAGTTTCATCATTGCAAAAGACTCAAGTGAAACACAGTGTCCATCTGCATCGCAACCGATATTCAGGGGCAATCTTCCATATTTATCTCTGGCAGCAATCAGTGCACCACCCTCAACCAACAGAAGAATTGTACATGAGCCTTTAATGGTATCGTGAACATACTTGATTCCGGAAACAAAATCTTCCTTTTCACAAATCATTGCTGCGACAAGTTCGGTTTCATTGACTTTGCTTCCGCTCAGAGTATCAAAATGTCCTCTTGTTTCATCAAGATATTTGTTTATGAGTTCTTCAGCATTGTAAACATACCCAACAGTAATGCATGCAAACGTACCGATTTTTGATTTGACAATTACAGGTTGAGGTTCAGAATCGCTTATACATCCTATGCAGGATTTGCCTCTCATCTCATTCAAAATGTTGGCAAATTTTGTTCTGAACGGTGATGTTTCAATATTGTGAATATCCCTTTCAAAACCATCTTCTTCATTCCAGCACGCCATTCCACCTCTGTGGGTTCCGAGATGTGAATGATAATCCGTTCCAAAGAACACATCACTAACTACGTCTCTTTTAGAAACTGCACCAAATAAGCCTCCCATTTTTCCCTCCTAAAAAACATCCCGAGAATATGGCTATTCCCGGGTATTATATTCTTATGGTTATAGTTGCGCTGATTATGGCCGGGCAGTTCTTTCCCTGTCCGGTTAATGCTATTCCGATTTTTACAGCGCTTCTTCTCATGTTAAACCTCCGATTAAATGCTGAGTGCTTTATCTTTTTCTATAACTTTTTCAGCACCGGATGCTCTGAAATCAGAAAGTTTTTTTCTGAGAGTTTCATCTTCAAGTGAAAGGATTTCAATACTGAGTATTGCAGCATTGGCAGCGCCATTAACAGCTACAGTTGCTACCGGTATGCCAGTTGGCATTTGAACAGTGGACAAAAGTGCATCAAGTCCTCCAAGTCCACCCGATGATACGGGTATGCCGATAACAGGCAAAGTAGTGTTTGCTGCTATTGCTCCGGCAAGATGTGCGGCCATTCCGGCAGCACAGATAATTACTCCGAAGCCGTTTTTCTCAGCATTCTTTGAAAAATCTGCAGCTTCTTTAGGTGTCCTGTGTGCAGAATAGATGTGTGCTTCATATGGAACATCGAATTCTTTGAGTACGGATGTAGCCTTTTTAACCACTTCTGTATCACTGTCACTGCCCATTATTACTGCGACTTTTCTCATTTAATCCCCCTTGAAAATAGAATTGGAGCACATAAAATACTTATGCGCTCCTCTCTTCCTAGTCTACCAATATTATATATTTTCGTAACAATTAAAATCAATGTTCAAAAAATATAAAATATTAACCGGAATGATAATTATGATGACAATTTGCACAAAAAGTATCCCTGCTTAAGCAATGATAATGTATATTTTGGACTTTTGTTTGGCCATTTGTTATGGTATCATTATGATAGACATTCAATGATTGGAGATGGGACAATGGTCAGAAAACTTATGTTGATGACAACGGGCGAAGTTTTGGTTGAAAAGATAAAAGAATCATTGTCTTCTGTACTTCCAATTTCAGTCATAGTCTTGCTTTTGACGTTTATAGTTGTTCCTGTCGACAGCGGACTATTGCTCGCATATCTCACCGGAACGGTCCTTCTCATACTGGGGATGGGATTTTTCACGCTTGGAGCTGACATCTCAATGACTCCCATGGGTCAGCATGTAGGCTCATCAGTGGTAAAGAAGAGAAAACTGTGGCTGATTATTCTCGTATCATTTTTGGTAGGAACCCTTGTAACAATATCTGAGCCTGACCTTCAGGTACTGGCAAAACAGCTGAATGGCAGTATTAACAGCACACTTCTCATAGTTGCAGTTGGAATCGGTGTCGGATTATTCCTCATAATAGCAATGCTGAGAATCGTCTTCAAAATCAGACTCTCATATATTCTTATTGCCGGATATGCGATTATTTTCATATTGGCAATATTTGCTCCACAGGAGTTTATACCGGCAGCATTTGATGCAGGCGGCGTCACAACCGGTCCGATGACGGTTCCGTTTATCATGGCACTTGGCGTAGGTGTGGCATCCATTCGTTCGGATAAAGCAGCTGAAGAAGATAGTTTCGGTCTTGTTGCTCTCTGTTCAATTGGGCCAATTCTTACTGTCATCATTCTAAGCATTATTACAAAGGCAAATGCCGTATATACGCCATATGAAATGCCCAAAATTGACAATTCACAAGAACTTGCAGTATCTATTCTAAAACAATTCCCGGAGTACTTTAAGGAGGTCGCAATTGCCCTTCTTCCGATACTGATTTTCTTTATCATTTATCAGTTCATTGTAAGCAAAATTCAAAAAAAGGCATTAAACAAGATAGTGGCAGGAGCAATTTATACGTATCTTGGACTTGTATTATTCTTAACCGGAGCAAATGCGGGATTTATGCCCGTTGGTTATTACATAGGAACACAACTTGGTAATCTGCCATATAGTTGGATTATTGTTCCGATTGGAATGCTGACAGGTTTCTTCATAGTAAGAGCTGAACCGGCAGTGCACGTTTTATCTGTACAGGTGGAAAATATAACATCGGGATCAATTACAAGAAAGCATATTCTTCTCTCCCTTGAACTTGGTGTTTCAGCAGCTGTTGGAATGGCTATGATACGAGTTTTCACAGGAATTTCTCTGTTATGGTTCATTGTTCCGATTTACGTAATAGCGCTTGTGTTGACATTCATTTCCCCAAAAATATTCACTTCAATTGCATTTGACTCAGGAGGTGTTGCATCGGGCCCCATGACAGCCGCATTCCTTCTTCCATTTGCATCAGGTGCCTGTGAATCACTTGAAAATAGCGTAATAACAGATGCATTCGGACTGATTGCCCTGGTTGCCGGAGCACCACTTCTGACAATCCAGATTCTCGGTCTTATATTCAAAATCAAATCATCAAAGGCACACGTTGCCGAAGAAACAGTTCAACCCGAAAAAACTGAAGAGGTTGAGAACGAAACGCTTGTAATGTAAGAGGTGAAACGTGAAAGACTTACAATTGTTGTTATGCATAACCAAAAAGTCCGACAGCGGTGATTTTACGTCATTCTTTTCTGAAAGCGGAATATCCTATTTAATCAGTCATCCATGCATCGGTTCCACCAGAAAAGAAATCCTTGACACGTTCGGACTGGTTCAGACGGAAAAAGTGCTTTATTTGACAATTCTTCCTTCTGAAACAGCATCATCAGTTCTGAAAAAGATGAACAAGGAAATGATGATGTATCTTCCGGACAAAGGCATCGCATGTACGATACCGGTGAGCACAATCAGCTCATCAACCATCAAAACCTTTACAGACATTAACCTTAATGACAAGGAGGACACAAATATGAATACTTCTAATTATGAGATGATTATGTGTATAACCGAATCCGGTTATTCAAATATGGTAATGGACGCTGCCAGAGCAGGTGGTGCCGGCGGAGGCACAATTGTCCATGCAAAAGGAACAAAGCCTGAAGATAAAGGAAAATTCTTTGGAATGACAATTGCCGATGACAAGGAATTGGTAATTATTGTCACTGACAAAGACAGTAAGATCAACATAATGAAATCTATTCTGGATAAAGCCGGTGCTAATTCTGAAGCAGCAACCAAATTGTTCTCAGTTCCTGTAACGGAAACCGCAGGATTCTCTTTCAGTGTCTCAAGGCTTGAACAAACTTCGATAATTTAACAAGCACTCAGCAAGAAGTCTCCCTCCTCTATAGGAGGCGAGATGAATTGTGAGAAAGAGTGCAAAAAGGATTACGAAACACACAAGAAATACAACTCAAGATATTAAGATTAAAAATACGAAGTTGTATAATTATCGGTAGTAATGAAGCGAGTTTATTGGCGAAAGCTATGAAATTGTAGAAGAACAGTCGGAAATGAGAGCAAAGCGTAGATCTGAATTCAGACACAGATCACGTAAATAAGAAAAAAATAACCGGTCGGGACACCGGGGCTAGACTCCTTATGCTTGTGGGGATACCTGCATCGAAGAGTAAAAAAGATTGGATGATGCAAATCATCTATGAAGCACCCACCTCAGTGTAAACAGGTGGTGGGTAGTTCACTTATCAACTACAAAAAATACGGACTGCATTGACTATTTCAATGAAGTCCGTATTTTTTATGCCTTACTTATTTTTTCATTTCTGGTGACACGATTTGCACATGGAACAATGGGCGCAGTTTCCGCCGCATGATGATTTACCGCTCTTCTTCTCTTTTTTGAGATAGAAGACAATTAAAACCACAACGGCAATCAATACCAAGGAAACAATGATTGTTCCCAAATTATTAATCATCCATGTTAACATAACGTCACTCTCTTTTCATTAAGATACTTTCGTAAGTTTATCTGCTTCTTTATATTTCTTGAAGAACAGCATGTAAACTATAAGTGCTAAAGCCGCTACAGCAAATATTAATCCAACTACGCTGATATTTCCCGTGAAGATTCCACCAAACTGGTTAATCATCAATGCTATCAGGTAAGCAAATCCGCACTGGTATGCGATTGCGAACAATGTCCACTTTGCATTGTTCATTTCACGCTTGATTGCACCGATTGCTGCGAAGCACGGAGCACAGAGGAGATTGAATACGAGGAATGAATAAGCAGTCACACCTGTAAATGCCTGTGACAGAGCCTGCCATGCAGTCAACTCGCCTGAGCCATAGAGGATTCCCATTGTTCCAACAATGTTTTCCTTAGCAACAAGTCCTGTAATTGATGCTACAGCTGCCTGCCAGTTACCCCATCCAAGAGGAGCAAAAATCCAAGCAATAAATCCGCCTATCTTGGCAAGAACGGACAATTCAAGTTCCTCTTCTGCCAGCATACGGAATCCTTCATCAGTAAATCCAAAGTAGCTGGTAAACCATACAACAATGGTTGAAAGAAGGATTATTGTTCCTGCTTTCTTTATGAACGACCAGCCGCGTTCCCACATTGATCTCAGAACATTTTTGACTGTCGGCCAGTGATAAGCGGGAAGTTCCATTACGAATGGTGCGGGGTTGCCTGCAAACATTCTTGTCTTTTTAAGCATTATTCCTGAAATTACAATTGCAGCCATTCCTATGAAATATGCAGATGTTGCCACCAAAGGAGAACGTCCAAATATTGCTCCTGCAATCATTGCTATAAACGGAACCTTTGCTCCGCATGGAATAAATGTTGTTGTCATTATTGTCATTCGACGATCACGTTCGTTTTCAATCGTCCTGCTTGCCATGATACCAGGAACTCCGCATCCGACACCGATAAGCATCGGAATAAAGGATTTTCCTGATAATCCGAATTTACGGAATACACGGTCGAGCACGAATGCGATACGAGCCATATATCCGCACGCTTCCAAGAATGCAAGCAGCAGGAACAGGACAAGCATCTGAGGAACAAAGCCTAAAACGGCACCGACACCCGCAATAATTCCATTTAAAATAAGACCTTTCAGCCATTCCGCTGCATTAATTGCATCAAGGCCTCTCTCGACGAGAGTCGGTATTCCGGGAACCCATACACCATAATCTGCGGGATCAGGTTCATCACCTATTTCATTAAGGGTCTTTACGGCCTCGTTATAGTCTTCAAGACTTGCAGTAAATTCTTCATGTTCAAGTGTTTCTTCATCATCAATGTAGTATTTGAAATCAACTGTTGGTGCCGTTCCGTTTTCTTCTACATATGCATCATATCCGTCGACAATGGCCTGGGCTTCTGCATATCTTTCTGCTAATTCGTTATATCCACCATCAATGCCTATCAGATGGTATCCGTCTCCAAACAATCCATCATTGGCCCAATCAGTAGCAGGAGCTCCTACTGCGACCATGGAAATCCAATATACAAGGAACATGATAACTGCAAATATGGGAAGACCGAGCCAGCGGTTGGTAACTATTTTGTCTATCTTGTCTGATGTTGTCAGACTGTCTGTCTTTTTCTTTTTGTAACAAGACTTGATTACTTCAGCTATATATACATAGCGTTCATTAGTTATGATACTTTCAGCATCGTCATCCAGTTCTGTTTCCGCAGCCTGAATATCCTTTTCAATATGATCCAGTGTTTCCTGCGGAATCTTCATTTGTTCGAGAACTTTATCGTCGCGCTCGAATATCTTGATGGCATACCACCTCTGCTGCTCTTCGGGAAGATTATGTACTGCAGCTTCTTCTATGTGAGCAAGAGCATGTTCTACAGGTCCGGAGAACGAATGCATCGGTATTGTCTTTGTATTCTTTGCGGCTTCAATGGCAGCTTCTGCGGCTTCCATCACACCGGTTTCCTTAAGTGCAGATATTACTACAACTTTGCACCCAAGCTGTCTTGACAACTCTTCTACATTAATCTGGTCACCATTTTTATTGACTATATCTATCATGTTTACTGCAACAACAACCGGAATTCCAAGCTCTGTGAGTTGGGTTGTCAAATACAGGTTTCTTTCAAGGTTTGTACCATCAATGATGTTCAGAATTGCATCCGGACGTTCACCAATGAGATAATTTCTGGCAACCACTTCTTCAAGTGTGTATGGAGAAAGTGAGTAGATTCCAGGAAGGTCTGTTATTGTAACATCATCATGTTTTTTCAATTTTCCTTCTTTTTTTTCTACAGTTACTCCGGGCCAGTTTCCAACAAACTGATTGGAACCGGTCAGTGCATTAAACAGCGTTGTTTTACCACTGTTTGGGTTGCCCGCGAGGGCAATACGAATGTTCATTTTATTCTTCCTTTCTGCATTTTTCAGCTTTGAGCAGTTAGCGTGCGCTAACTATTGCCTGAAAATATAACCGGATAATCATCCGGATTAATCATTCAACCTCAACCATTTCCGCATCAGCCTTTCTGATTGACAACTCATAATTTCTTACTGTAATTTCAATCGGATCACCGAGCGGAGCAACTTTTCTTACATATACGGAGGTATTCTTCGTAATCCCCATATCCATGATGCGGCGTTTGACAGCTCCTTCTCCGTGAAGCTTGACAACCGTTGCAGTTTCGCCGATTTTTACATCTCTGAGCGTTTTCACTTCATTTTCTCCTTTTTACACCATTATTTTTCGTGCAAGTTCGTCGCTGACGGCTACGCGGCTTTCCCTGACTTTAACTATCAGGTTTCCGCCAAGTGAGTTAATAATACTTATCTCACCTCCGACTATGAAGCCAAGATCTTCCAGATGCTTTTTCACTTCCGGATTGCCTCCAAGTCTCTTTATAATCTGTGGCTGACCCTTTTCAGCCAGATTCAATGGCATCATAGTTTTTTCCTCCTGCATTTGTCGGTTAGCAACCACTAACCGCATATATTATAGTTAGCATACGCTAACTTGTCAAGAGGGATTTTGTGTTTGTTGAAAATTTCGTAAAAATGTGATAATCTATATTTACACTCGAAACGATGGAGGTTGTCCAAATGGCCATGTTGGAATCAGGCGAAATGTATCTCGAAACCATATATATTCTTTCTCAGAAATCTTCCACCATCCGTGGAATTGATGTTGGCGAACAAATGGGATTTTCAAAACCTTCGGTTAGCCGCGCCATAGGTCTGCTCAAAAAGGGCGGATATGTTGTTACGGATAATCTTGGATACATCCAGCTGACCGAAAAGGGTTACAAAAAGGCACAGAGCATCTATGATCGTCACACAGTTCTTACAAAGCTATTAATCAATCTGGGCGTCAGTGAAGAAACAGCAACAAATGATGCCTGCAGGATCGAGCATTATATAAGCGATGAAACATTCGATGCCATTAAGGCACACATGAAAAAATATGGCAAACAATGATTAAAAAACATCAAAATGGCATGACCGAAAGTCATGCCATCATTTTTTATTTTTCAGGAAAGATATTTGTCTATCCATCTTTGAATAGCTTTATTGCACTTGTCGGTATCAACCAGATAACTCATACCATGAGTTGCACCTGGAACAGTCACGAGTTCTTTTTCAGATGCACATGCAGCATATATCTCTTTACACATTTCAAATGGCACAAATGTATCGGCTTCTCCGTGTATGGTTAATATAGGAAGATGTGATTTTTTTACTTCATCAACAGGTCTAACTTTTTTGAAATCTACTCCCTCTGTAATCTTGTATAACAACCACCCTATCGGAGCATAAAAAATCGGCGGAATCTTCATAAATCTGGCGGCAGCCTTCAATTCTTCATACCCATCAGAATATCCGCAATCATTAATAAGGAACTTAACATTATCGGGCAATTCCAGACTTGAAGATAGTAGAACAGAGGCACCGCCCATGGATATTCCGCTCACAAACATTGGCATATCCTTTGGTATTATTGTGCTGACATAATCGCACCAGCTCTTGACGTCATACCTTTCTTTTAACCCCAGACAAAGTCTTTTCCCTTCGCTGTGGACATGTGCTCTGTGTCTTATGATGACAACATCAATATTCTGTTCAAGCAAATATCTGGACAATATAGGATAACAGGTTTCTCCGTCACCTCTGTATCCATGCACAAGTATTGCAGTTGCCTTGGGTTTTTCACAGTGATAAAACCTTGCATATAGTTTGAGATTATCAAAGCTTGTTACGTAAATCTCCTCAAACGGAATCTTGTCAAGCCACTTTCTGTTCTCTCTCAATCTTTCAAGATAAGGCCTCAAATAACTCGGCTGATCATCCGAAAATAGATTATCCTCGGTTTGTCTTCCTCTGGCAGATTTGTTGAACATGACGATCATAAAAACAACATATGCAATCATCAATGCTGCAATAACACCGATAGCAATATACATTTCTCCACCTTCCCTTCCGTAGTTCATTTTACACTAGACAACTGGGAATAACAATATGATGATTAATATGGTTTTTTCGGTTGACATATTTTTCAATAGTTGTTAAAATACTAACTGCTTAATGGGACATAGCCAAGTTGGTAAGGCACAAGACTTTGACTCTTGCATTTCGTCGGTTCAAGTCCGGCTGTCCCAGCCAGATAAATATGCCTCTTTGGTAAGCAAAAACCAGAGAGGTTTTTTGTTTCCCAAAAGATTTAACATTTCATTTTCGTTGTATTTTTATATCAATCATGGTATCATTGTCATAGAGAAAACTGTATGGAGATATTAAAATGTTAAGTATAACCACTGCCAACCTAATTAACATCTTATTCATTTCTGCTGGAATCGGAGTTTGTGGTCTTTGCTTTTTGCACATCACATCCGCAGTTAATCTTCGCAAAGAAGTTAGAAGATATTTCCAAGCATTTTTTTCTCTAATAACTCTTTACATATCGGCTCATCTGGCACGCAAGCTTATGGAGGGCTTACTCGGGGATGGTATAAAAATTGCACTATATGCAGTAACATTCGTGGAAATGCTGGCAGCAGGAATCATGGCATTTTTGATGTCTATGCTCGTATTGTCCGTGGCTCGGCCCAACCACAAATCAAAAGGTATAGCAATATCCCTTTTAACCCTTTTGATAGTTCACGTAATTCTTTTGATTGTTGACAGATTCACAAACATTATTTTCTTCTTTGATGATGGCAACATATACCACCGTGGTGCTTTGTACCTGCTTTCAAATGCAGCGCCTATTGTAATGCTTGTTCTCGATATTGTTTTATTGGTCAAGTACCGCAAAAACATCGACAAAAAAGTATATGTCGCATTTTGGGTTTACATGGTAGCACCAATAGTTGCAATAATACTGCAGGGCATTTTCTATGGAGTACAATTTATCATATTCGCCACTGTCGGTGCCGCAGTATTCATGTTCTCTGTCATCGTCAGAAATCAGACTGAGAAATATGAGAAACAGCAACTTGAAAACTCAAGAATTGAAACAGAACTGACAATGGCATCAGCAATCCAGGCAGATATGTTGCCAAGCATTTATCCTGCATTTCCTGAACGCCCGGAATTTGATATATATGCATCCATGGATCCGGCAAAGGAAGTAGGCGGGGACTTTTATGATTTCTTCTTGGTAGATGACGATCATTTATGCATTGTCATGGCTGACGTTTCGGGAAAAGGAGTTCCTGCAGCGCTGTTCATGATGGCCACTAAAATCATCCTTGCCAACAATGCTATGCTTGGAAAATCTCCTGCTCAAATTCTTACGGACACAAATGCTGCAATTTGTTCAAACAACCGCGAAGAAATGTTTGTCACGGTATGGCTTGGAATACTTGAGCTTTCAACAGGTAAACTTACGGCTGCCAATGCGGGGCATGAATATCCGGTATTACATCAAGCCAACAGCAAGTTTGAACTTGTTAAAGATAAACATGGATTTGTTATAGGCGGAATGGACGATATAAGGTACAGGGAATATGAAATCACAATGCAGCCCGGTTCCAAACTCTTCCTCTACACTGACGGAGTACCGGAAGCAACAAGTTCAGTCAAAGAATTGTACGGCACTGATCGTATGCTTGAAGCATTGAATCAAGATCCAAATTCTTCTCCTGAAAGCATTCTTAAACAGGTGCGCAATTCAGTTGACGGATTCGTCAAAGATGCAGAACAATTCGATGATTTGACAATGCTATGTCTTGAATATAGAGGTCATTAACCAAAATTCATAATCAAAGCCTCTTCTGTCAATGCGACAGAAGAGGTTTTTTGACTATCCTGGCTTACTTGAAATTCGACCCATTCATATGGTAAAGTTATTTTATCTAGCTAAAAAAGAGAAAGGAAGGAAGCACATGGACAAAAACATAAATTTAAGCAAGTATGCTAAACAGTCTCATAAGATTTTGCTTCCAATAGTTCGCTTCTTTTCTTTTCTGTATACTCGAATCTTCCTCGGGTATCGCTGTAAAGACAAATATAAAATCAAAAAAGGTGAGTCTGTACTGGTATTAAGTAATCATCAAACCGATGAAGATCCAATTTGCATTATCACTGCATTTGACAAACCAGTTTACCCGGTTGCAACTGACAACATATTCTCGGGAAAGTTTTTATACAAATTGTTTACATATTGCTCAGTTATACCCAAAAGCAAAGGAAAGCCTGATTTCCGGGCAGTAATGCGGATGATACAGTATTTGAATGATGGCAAATCTGTCCTTCTCTTCCCGGAAGGAAACAGATACTATGCTGAATTTCAATACTACATAACACCTGATTTTCCATTGTTATTAAAAAGGACTAATGCAACAATTGTTATCTTCAATATGCACGGAGGTTCAGGCGTAAGTCCAAGATTCAAAAACAAAAAAAGACATGGGCCTTTTTACGGAAACATCCAGTATGTTCTTTCGCATGACCAATACAGTCATATGAAAGATGAAGACATACTTTCAGTCATAACTGAAAATTTGCGTGTTTTTGACAGCGAGAGCGGAAACAAATACAAGAGCAGCAAAAGAGCAGAATATATTGAACGAATGCTGTTTTGCTGTCCAAAATGCGGGAAATTTGAAACAATTTATTCCAAAGGTTCTCATTTTTACTGCAATTCATGTAATATGAGCGCAGAATTCGGTGAAGATTTGATGATTCACGGCATCGATGGAATTAACAAGCTGATAGATTTCTGGGAATACCAGAAAAAAGCGGTTAGAGAAATGGCGGTTGTGCCTGGTAAAGTAATATTCCATGATGAAAATGTCAAACTCTTCGACTCTAAACCATTCAACGAGAAAACAGAAATCTGCAAAGGTGAGTTGTCTTTGACAGACTCTGTCTTGCAGTGCGGCAACCAATCATTTGATGTGAATAAAATAACCTCAGCCTCGATTGTTTCGGGCAGAAATCTCGTTTTCCAGTATAACGATAATGATTACACACTTCGCGGTGGAAAACGATTCAATCCGATTAAATACATATTTGCATTTCACAAACTTGACACCGAAATGCAAAGGACCGGTATCGACAAATATTACGATATATGGAGTTAACTGTTAATGTGGAGATTTGATTTAACTCAATTTGATAGTGTCTGGAGTGTTGTAATAAACGTTGGTTTGTTACTTATAGCTCTACTTGTAGGAAATGCTCTAAGAAGAACCATACCATTATTAAAAAAAGCTTTTATTCCGAGCGCACTTATAGGCGGACTTCTGTTGTTTTTGGTTAACTTGATAGTTGAAAAAACTGCAGGCGTTTCCATCATTGATGCAAGAATAATGCAGATTATCACTTATCATGCTCTTGGAGTCGGTTTCATTGCAATGACAATGAAGACAATTGAAAAAGATAAGAATACAAAAATTGGGCGCAAAGCATTGCAGAACGGTCTTTTGACAGGCGGAACATATATGCTTCAGGCGGTTGTCGGAATAGCAATTTCCCTTGTGTTTTATTACGCTGGATCTTCCCTGTTTTATGCTGCAGGTGTCATTTTGCCACTTGGTTTTGGACAAGGACCTGGCAACGCTCTAACTTGGGATATAAACTTCGGTGAATACGGCTTTGATGGAAATGGCAGTTTTGGACTCACTATAGCATCAATTGGTTTTATAGTAGCTTCTGTTGTGGGTGTCACTTACATAAACATTTTCAAAAAGAAAGGCAAAATAGCAGAAAGAACTGCAACCTTAGAAAGAAAAGTCGAACACTTTGAAGAGAAAAATGAGATTGAAGACTGTGAATCCGTCGACAAAACATCAATTCAAATTGCTCTTTGTACTCTGTCTTACGGATTATCATTTGTTATTATGTTTCTCTTTGCAAAACTCAGTGATGTAACGGGAATCAAACTTTTCAATGATGTAGCTTGGGGCTTCAATTTCATATGGGGCGTTATAACTGCCACACTAATCAAAGTTGTCATCAAGGCACTCGAAAACAAAAAAGTTATTAAGAGCAGATACATAAACAACTATCAGATGGATCGTATATCCGGTTTTTCGTTTGATATGATGATAATTGCAGGAGTTGCAGCAATAGACTTTAATATAGTGGCAAAATATGCATGGCCTATAGTTGTTCTGTCAATCGCAGGTGCGATATTCACCACCATTTACGTGCGACTCATATGTAAATGCTGTTTTAAGGAAATCGAGCACGAAACATTCTTGATAAACTTCGGAACACTGACAGGAACAGCCTCAAACGGAATGATTCTGTTGAGAGAAATCGATCCGAATTTTGAAACTCCGACAAGTTCAATTTTCATCGTTTCTCAGTTTCCGGCAATGGTAGCAGTGGCACCTCTTTTGCTGATGCTTAACATGAGTGCAAGAAGCTTGACAGGATGCCTTATTTCGATGGGTGTATTCTTTGTTCTGTTCATTGCATATACCGTCTTTTTAGTTGTATCGTCGAAAAAGAAAAAAACTCAACCAGATGAAAATTGAAAAAATACCAGGAAGGGATTTCAGTTCTCTTCCTGGTTTTTTATGTCATCAGATTACTTTTTCGGAATCAAAATGAAGAACACATTTGACAATTGATGCATTTCATCATCGCTCAATGCGGGATTGCCTGCTTTTGCAACGTTGAATGCCCGTACTGTCCATGAACTCCACCACTTCGAATCAACTTTAGTTATTGATACACCAGTTGATGCAATAACGTTACCCGGACGGGTTGTTGAAGTATTCTTGGTGGATAGCGTCTCCCATCCTTCCGGCCTATACTGATATCCCTTGAGGACAATAATCAGTGTTCCTTTTGGGAGATCTGATTCAGAAAACTGCTGAGTAGCTGCAAATTGGTTTAGATTTGTCGCAGTACTGCCACCTTCTTTGCTTACTAATTGTGAATTAGATGTTGAATTGTAATATGCATAGTATGTCCACATCAAATTCTGAACGGTGTACTGTGAAGCATCTATTCCATTGTCACTTAATACTTTCGCAAGTGATTTATCAATTGTAGGTTCTTCGATGGCATCTTTCGGAACCAAGATAAAGAATACACTTGAAAGTTTTTTCATTTCGTCATCACCCAGTCCCGGATTTCCGGCTCTTGCGATGTTAAATGCTCTAAAATTCCACGATCCCCACCATTCGCTGTTGACCTCTCTGATTTCAGGATCGCCGCTTGTAATTACATTTGCTGGTCTAGATGAGCTACTGTTCTTGGAACTCAGTGATGTCCAGCCTTCAGGTCTGTATTGATATCCGTCAAATACTACAATGAGTGAACCGTCAGGCAATTCATTTTTGGAAATAATCTGTGTTGCTGCAAACTGGTTTATATTACTTGCAGTACTTCCATTTTCCTTGCTTACCAAGTTTGAGTTCGCAGTGGAATTATAGTACGCATAGTAAGTAATCTTCAAATTGAAGAGTGTATAGTTTTCAAGGTTATATCCCTTATCATTGAGTGCTTGATGAAGCAATGCATTGGAAACTGTTCCCTTTGGAACAAGAATGAAGAATTGATTTTGCAGTGCCTTCATTTCATCATCTGCCAGTCCGGGGTTGCCTGCTTTAGCAATGTTAAATGCTCTGTAGTTCCATTTGCCCCACCATTCATCGTTGACAACAGTCACTATTCCGCCTACGCTAGTGACAACGTTGCCTGGTCTTGCAGAGCCTGCATTTTTGGTGCTGAGATCAACCCAGCCTTCAGGTCTGTACTGATATTCGTCAAAGATAACCACAAGTGAACCATTAGGTATCTCGTCTTTGGTGAAAATCTTTGTTGCTGCAAACTGGTTAATGTTGCTTGCAGTGCTTCCGCCTGCCTTGCTTACAAGGTTTGAATTCTGAGTTGAATTATAATATGCGTATGTAGTTAAATCAAACTTCAAAACCGAATATTCGGATGGATTGAACCCATTATCTCTGAGAAGTTTATCTAATTTCTCCTCATTGGTTTCTTTGTTCAAAACCGGGATTGGTTCATTAGGGTCATTCGGAACATAGATGGTAAATTTCTTATAGAACGATTGGATCACCGATTCTTTGAGTGCGATATTGTTGTACAGATTGATATTAAATCCGACAACTGACCAGTTTGCCCACCATTCATCTGTTACGACAACAGCATCATCGGATACCATTTCCTGTCTTGTATAACCACTTTTTCCGGTTCCGTTTCCGTTTTTGAGAAGTGTTCCATCCTGTTCAACAAAAGCATCTGGTCTATATTTGTATCCTTCAACTATGACTATAATCGAGCCTACGGGTATCTGGGTTTTGTCAAACAACTGAGTGGCAGCATATTGATTGAGATTTGTTGCTGTGCTGCCATTTTCAGCACATATAAGTTCTGTAGATGTATTTGAATTCCAATATGCAAAACTTGTCAGAGTGTAATTAAGTTTTGAGTATTTGGCAGGATCTATTCCGTAAGAAGAAAGTATTTCATCAGTAGATACTGAATTATATTCAGTAAACTCAGATTCGGTTACCTCAAATGGATTGTTGAAAGCATTTTCAACTGATTCTTTGATTACGTTCATTATCTGTTCGTTGATAACTTTCGAAGCTGGATTGTATGTGACATTTGCAACACTTCTTCCTGTTATCTGTCTTGCCCACATCATTGAAGCAAGGAACCTTCCTATGTCATTTGACAAGTGAAGATTGTCTCTGTGAAGTTGTCCTTCCGTGAGGAAACTTGTTCTGGCATTCTGGACTGCAGTTCCGGTCGGAATAACAAATGAAAAGTCTTCTCTCGGAACAATCTGAGACTTTGTTGTCTCAATAATTGCATTGTACATTCTTGCCTGATCATAGTTGTAGTTCTTGAAACTTGAATAATCAGAACCTTCAGGATATGCCCATGTCATATTCCAGAACAATTCAGTATTCGGACAGTTTTCGTGAACAAATTCAATAATCTGTGTCAAATATGGTTCGAATGTGTCCGGCAACCCGCTGTTTCCGCTCACCTGCTGGAGTGAAACATAATCCCAATCGTACTCATCGATCACATCGGTAATCTTGGTTGTATTTCTGGTAGTCCATGTTCCAGATGTGTTTTTGTAATATGTATAAGGAGACAGTTTTGCAGACTTTGCAATGTAATCAGCATGTTGTTGAAGCGAACAACCGCCAACATAAAGATTGGCAAGAACAATGTCTGTATATCCGAGATCCTTGAGAATACCGTAAAGATATTCCATGCTGTCTACAGAAAAGCTGTTTCCGATAGCAAGAATCTTAATGGAAGTTTTAAATGGTTCAGGATCTTCATTGGTGGTGGTTTCTTCAACAGTTGTTGTCTCTTCTTCTGTCGTTTCTGTTGTGTCAGCAGTAGTAGTTTCAACTGTTGTTTCGGTGCCAGGCTTTTCTGTTGTTTCAACAGTTGTGTCGGCACTTGTTGTTTTTTTGTCTGTGTTTGCATTGCAAGCGACAAGAACAATAATCATTGTCAAAACCAAAATAAGTGATAAAATCTTTTTCATATCAATGTCCCTTCATCGTTTTGGTTGTCAAATATATTATATCACAAATTTGCCCGACTTTTGAATAGCCGGGCAAAATATTACATTCAAAATCAATAATACAAGTTGTGTACATTTGGAACAAGTTCCATAAGCATTTCCTTGCAGTGATTAACCATGGCAGTGTCATCTGGGAATCTCTTGATCGTCCTCCTGAGAAGTCTCATGTAGCTTATAACTTTTGCTTTGGATAAGTTGATTTCACGGACATCCGGGTCGAAGTACAATTCAAATGTTTTGTTCAGTATTTTTAACCCTGTTTCAAAAGAAATGCCAAGGAATTTTTCAATTACTGTATGATCAACCTCGCTGAAAGCTGAATAAGCAGAGTAAATAGATGCAAAATCAAACACCGGATTTCCCAATGACAGTGTATCCATATCTATCATCAAAGCTTCGTCACCCTGCATCATGAGATTGTTTGTGTGATAATCTCCGTGGACAAGTGTATTTGAAAATGGTATTTCATTTATCATCTTGCGGAGCTTGGTTATCATTTCTTCAGGCAGTTCATTTTCAATATCGCTGACCCACTTTAGAGCAGTCTTCTTTATATCCGGAAAGTCACTTTCCGATGCTTCAGTCGCATGGATTCTTTTCAGTACATCAACATATATTGTGACATATTTGTCCAAATCATCCGGATTTTCAATTATGAGTTCGGTAAATGACTTTGCATTGAGAAGTTCAAATACTGAACCATATTTGTCTCCGACTTTAACAATATCGTACGAAATAGCGGTGGGAATACCTAAAATCAGTGCACGTCTTGCCACTTCTCTCTCGTGTCTGATGTCGTCGAGAGCATCTGGGTACTTATATACCTTTACTATTGTTTCAGGGTCTGTTCTGTAGACAATTCCATTGGATCCCTGACCTATTACGTCACATCCTTCGATACTGATTGACTTGAAAGCTTTTTCAACTTTCAGCATCTCTGTAAATCCGGTCATGTCAAATATATCGTATACTTCAGATGATACATTTATAACCATGATTTCCGGATGTATTTTTCTCAATCTAAGTACCACTCTCAAACCTGCACTTGAAATGTAGTCGAGTTTTGCAGCATCCAAAACGAGTTCATGTCCACTTTTTTTACTTATAATTGAATTGATTTTTTCTTCCACCTCAGCGGCATTGTTTGTATCAACTCTTCCCTCTAAGAATATTACGAGTTTATTGTTTTCAACTTTGCTGCTTATTTCACCCATTTTGAATCTCCTTTTCTGAATATAAGTCCTATATATTGTTCAAGTTCCATGTATGCGGGAAGGTCTTTCAAATCCGAAAGGCATTCTAACACACGCTTGTAGTATGCATATTGAACATCCGGATCTTTCATGTTGAAGTGTTCCCACATCTTATCGCCTTCAAGTAAATACAACCTATAAAAGTCTCTCATATTGGACAACTTATCTGCGAGCCACAAAATATGGACTTCTCTGTCATCCGTACTCTCAATTTTAGATATTAACTGCTTTTTACGTTCCAGCCATGTCTCTTCCTTGGGACGTTCCGGATGCTTGTCTTCGGTTTCGGAATCCACAAGAAAAGCAATTCTGTCTCCAAATTCTTTACGAATATCGTCCAGCGAATACGGAGTATCCTCTACCACATCGTGGAGAATGCACGCCGCAATCGTATTGTGATCATCTGTAATTCTGATTGCAATTATACCTGCCTCAAGGGAGTGAAGAACACTTGGAATATCCCTTGTTTTTCTCTTTCCGCCATGATGTGCTTTGCAAGCAAATTCAACAGCCCTTTCAATTACATCCATTAAAATAACCTCTCATACAATTCCCTGAGCTATCATGGCATCAGCCACCTTAAGGAATCCCGCAATATTGGCTCCTGCCTGAATGTCTCCCGGCATTCCGTACTTTTCAGCAGCTTCGGCACAAGAATTGTAAATCTTTTCCATTATATCTTTGAGCATTCCGTCAACCTGTTCGAATGACCACGACAGTCTCTCAGCATTCTGACTCATCTCGAGTCCTGAAACGGCAACTCCTCCTGCGTTCGATGCCTTTGATGGCGAGAACAGCAAACCGTTCTTTTTTATAACTTCTATTGCTTCAGGAGTTGATGGCATGTTGGCTCCTTCAAAAACTCCCTTTGTTCCGTTCTTTACAAGCGTTTCAGCAGATTCTTTGCTTATTTCGTTCTGTGTTGCACATGGGAAAGCATAGTCACATTTATTGTTCCAGATACCTTCACAACCAACATAATATTTTGCTGTCGGAACGTAGTTTATATATGTGGATATTCTGTCTCTCTTGACTTCCTTGATTTCTTTTATGACCTTATAGTCAATGCCATTTTCATCAACTATATATCCATTGGAATCGCTCATGGCGATTACTTTGGCACCAAGTTCAGTTGCTTTCTGACATGAATATATCGCAACATTTCCTGAACCTGATATGATGACTTTACTTCCTTTTAGACTCTTATTCGCATCTTTGAGCATCGCACTGGCAAAATACATCAAACCAAATCCTGTAGCTTCAGGTCTTGCAAGTGATCCGCCATATGAAAGGCCTTTTCCGGTAAGAACTCCGGACCAGTTGTTGGCAAGTTTTTTGTATTGCCCGAAGAGATATCCTATTTCTCTTCCGCCTACACCGATATCTCCTGCCGGCACATCTGTATCAGGTCCTATATGTCTGTACAATTCATTCATGAACGCCTGACAGAATCTCATTATTTCACCATCGGATTTACCTTTTGGATCAAAATCCGATCCACCCTTGGCTCCTCCCATAGGAAGTGTTGTCAAACTGTTTTTGAATGTCTGTTCAAATCCCAAAAACTTAATGACGGATAATGTAACATTGTCTCTGAACCTAAGACCACCCTTGTACGGACCTATTGCTGAATTGAACTGGATTCTGTATCCGGTATTTACTCTTACTTTACCTGCATCATCAACCCAGCTGACTCTGAAAGAAACGGCTCTTTCCGGCTCAACTATTCTCTCTATAATTCCGTTCTTCTCATACTTATCATCAGATTCAATGACAGGCACAAGAGAAGTCAGCACTTCTGCAACTGCCTCGAGAAATTCCTTCTGCTCCGGATAGCGTTTTGACAAATCCGTATACACTCTGTCCAGATAATCATTCTTTATAGCCATGGTGTCTCCTCCGTCTATGTGAAAAGGATTCTAGTCTCTAACGAAAATATTATATATAAAATTGCACAATTAAACAATAAAAAAAATGAACAATTTTATACTTCATTTGGTCAATAATCACAAAAATATACACATGCACTCAAGTTAAACAAGTATTTGATGTTGACATTTCTCCATTTCCAAATCATAATATATCCGAAAAATAGGAGGCTGTCATGAAAAGCATATCTAAAAAAGTATTAAATAGTTTTGAATCAAACCTTAAAAACACTCCAAACGCAAAACTTGTGCGCAATGCACTTTATAAATCCACCCTGCCAAACCTGGCAATGGTAGGAGATGAAATGACAGAACAACAGTTTTTGTTCAATGTCGAAGTTAAAACAATGAAATGTGCAAACCAGAAGAGTTCGGGACGTTGCTGGCTCTTTGCAGCAACAAATCTCATGAGAGAAAAATTCGGGAAAGAAAAGAACATCACTGAATTTGAATTTTCTCAGAGCTGGCTTGCTTTCTGGGACAAGCTTGAAAAGTGCAACTGGTTCTATGAAAACGTTATTGATACGGCAGATCTTGATATAGACGACAGAGTCGTATCCTTCATAATGAGTGAAGGAGTATCTGATGGCGGTCAGTGGGATATGTTCGTAAACATAGCAAATAAATACGGCATCGTACCTAAATCTGCTTATCCGGAAACAGCACAGTCTTCTTCAACCGGTTCTCTTAATGGTCAGATTGTTGCATCTCTAAGAAAAGGCGCGGCAGTGTTGAGAGACATGTATGCTAAGGGAAAAACAAAAGAACAGCTTGAAGACAAAAAGGAAGAATTGATGTCATCAATTTATGTTTTCCTGACTGAATGCTATGGAATTCCTCCGAAGAAATTCGACTTTGAATACAAAGATAAAGACGGCAAGTATTTCATTGAAAAAGACTATACTCCTCTTTCATTCTATGAAAAGTATTTCGGCAATTACCTCAATCAGTTCGGTTCAGTAATCAACGGACCGACTAATGATAAGCCTTATGATAAAGTATACACAATTGACAGATTAGGCAATGTTGTCGGAGGAAACCCGATTCGCCATCTCAATCTCAGAATTGAAGACATGAAGAAAGCAGTAATAGCTCAACTCAAGGATGATCAGATTGTCTGGTTCGGATGTGACTGCGGAAAATACGGCGAACGCCAGGAAAAGAATCTCTGGGATGAGAAATTGTATGACTATGACTCAGTAACAGGTCTTGATACAAAACTCACAAAAGCTCAGGCCCTTGATTATCACGCAAGTGCTATGAACCATGCAATGTGTATTACCGGTGTTCACCTCGATGAAAAAGGTAACCCGACACGCTGGAAAATCGAAAACAGCTGGGGAAGCGACGGAGTTAATTCCGGTTATTACATGATGTCAGACAGCTGGTTTGATTTATATGTCTATCAGGCAGTTGTTGACAAAAAATACCTTGGCGGAAAAGCAAAAATATATGAAAGTGAGTTAGTCCATCTAAAGCCTTGGGACCCGATGGGTACTTTAGCCGACTGAGACAGTTAAAATGTTAAACCACTCAAAATATACACTGGCAGCAATAAATTCCGCCTGTGATTATCTGCTGAAGAATGTAATTGACGACCCTAATGCAGATTTGTATGGAACTTGCATCTATGTATATCTCGATACACAGTTCGCGGCTGATCAGATTATAGCTACCGTAATGAACTATGTGATGGGATACTACTTCAAAGGAAGCAAACATTATCATGATAAAATGCTTCTTGAAAAAAGTATTTCATATGCAAAATTCTTTGATGAGAGATATGTTCATGAAGATGGGTCAATAGACCTTCAGAGCACAAACTTCCACTGTCCCAACACAACGGGATTCGGAATCACGTCATTTTTTTCAAGAGTTCTATACATCATCGAAAAGTATACGAATCACACAAAAGAGGAAGATGAACTTTTCGATTTAATGATTTCAACTCTGAGAAAGATGAACGAAGCTATAAAGCATCTCGGTTTCCACACACCAAACCACAGATGGGCAATTACAGGAGCTCTTTGTTCATGTTATAAGTTCCTCGGAGATGAAGAGTCACTCGAAGTGATGAATCGCTTCTTGTCCGAAGGCATAGACTGCTCTGATCAGGGCGAATGGACCGAAAGATCCTCGGGATGCTACAACCTTATATGTGACCGTGAATATATTTACCTGTATTTTCAGACGGGGGACAAAAAGTTTCTTGAGCCTGTCATCAGAAATCTGAAACTTATGTTCAGTCTCACCGAAGCTGATGATTCGGTTTGCACCATGTCCAGCACAAGAATAGATAACGGCACTTATCACACAATAGAAGAGTACTATCAGTTCTATTATGCCGCTGCCATTTATTCAAAAGATCCCGAGCTCGCTTGGTATGCCGATCATCTTTTGAGAAAACTCAATGCGATGGAACAGGTAAACATACCACCTCGCTGTGACAGATCATTTGTTATTTTTCTCACAATGATGGATCAGGAAATCAACAAAATTGAGAAAGTAATAAAAACAAAGAAACCGGATTTACATAAGAGCGTGCTTCTCAAATCCGGAATGGCAAGATATTACTATGGAAAGAACAAGAGCGACTGTCTCACACTTGTTCAGTCGCCATATCAGAATTTCCTGAATTTCCACTTTTCAAAAAATGCAGAAGTCAAATGCAGATTTGCCGGTGCATTCTTCGGTGATGAACACTCCATATTCAGAGCAGATTCACTTACTCAGAGAGAAGATGGTTCATTTGTAATGACAGCACATGATACTGCAGGTTACAAGAGCCTGTTCGATACACCACCGGAGACTTCCGACTGGTGGAAAATGGATCACTCTAAGAGAAAAGTTGTAAATGAAAGACATTTCAACAGAACGGTTGTAATCACTCCCATCAAAAATGGTTTCGCAATTGATTACGAAACAGAAGGTGATGAGGACATTCCACTAAAATTTGAATTTGTAATGAGCCCCGGTGGAGTTTACAAAAACAAATCCACGATGATTTATGCTGACAAAGGCACATATGCCGTGCAACTTGAGGGCCCTGGTGAAGTATATCATCCCGGGTGGCCAATCATTACCATTAAAGGATCTGGCATTGAAAAATCCCTCGGAAGATCGATGCGCGGTGCCGGTCCTTATGCCAGAGACTCTTTCACGGTGGCATTGCTTTCAACTTCAAACGCAAAAGAACATTACGAATTTACATATAAACCATTCTTTGATTAATTTTATATGGCCATGACTTTTTCCGTCATGGCCATATTTGTCAATCTATATCTCCGACGACAATTTCTTCGCTCTTTTTGCCCCAGGAATCCACGGCTCTTATTTTGAATCCGTATCTCTTTCCTTCTTCTTTATCTGCAAATCTGAAAGTGTAACTCTTTCTCATATCCGAAGGAACTCTGTGCTTATAGAAATCTGAAAGAACTCTTCTCTGTTTTACGAATTCACCATTTTCGTAGCTGTCGAGTTCGTAGTGATGAATCAAATCATCATCTGTTCCGGATTCAAAGGTAACTCTCATAATCACTTTTCCGTAATCTGATTCTTCGTTTATTGTTCCGGAGCATCCTTTCATGGAAGGAGCTTTGTTATTATCGTCGTTTCCCCTGTCGAATGTGTATTTTTCGAGATGTTCTCTGTTCTGTTTCGGTGATTCTAGAATCCATGGCTCTTTTATTTCCCACTTGTTGAAACAGTCAAGTCTTCTGATTTTCAGATTGCCTTCTGAGTCCAGTTCACAAAGAAGATTCTGAGAGAACAGCAACATATCCCTCATCGTTGTTCTCCCGCTCATGAATTCGTAATTTCCATTTTCACATGCCATATATGTCACACATCCGGCACCGATAGAGGTGAAATCCGTCTGCATGATTGTTCTCTCATCGTTTAACGGGAAGTGCAGATGTCCTCCGAAGATAACGACATTGGGATATTTCTTCAGTACCCGTTCCAGCTGAGTGTTGTTCCACAGACTGTCAGGTCCGTCCAAATCGCTTCCGTAACATGTACCATAGCACATGCTGTGGTTGAACATAAATATGTATTTATCCGGATTCTTTTTGCATTCTTCGGAGAGCTTTTTATCTATGTAATCAAGTGTATCATCATTGAATTTGATGGGAGCATCATAGTCATCAGACTGGATTGCAAAGAACAAATGTCCGCCCATGTGAGTAATTCTGAATCCTTTCAGGAATTCTTCTTCGCCCTCTTCGTCATATTCGTAGTATTTTTCTCCGAGGTATTTTCTTATAGAAAGAATTGCTGCTTTCTCGTCGTGATTCAGTCTTTCATGGTTGCCCATACAATAAAAAATCTTCTGATTGTCTTTTATATTATCGAGCATTACTTCGCCGAACATTTTTGCCTGGTAGTCAAGTCCTCTGTCAAGAGTGTCGCCAACAAAGCAGTATGCATCAAGTTTTCTTCCATCCCGAGCAGATATCTCGTTTGTGTAATCAATGGCATTTTTCAGCTTGTATCTGGAATCAAATCCCATTGAATCGCACATGTGTACGTCTGTCATGACAGCAAATGAGAACACAATATTTTTATCGTCAAATTTCTGCATATTTTCACCTTCCGTTTGTTCTTCGTTAAGTCTATCACAACTGATGTTTTTTCTCAACATTTCAGGCAGAAATGAAACAACAATCTTGCAAATTGCGCGTAGTAATTGTAATATTGGAACGTATATATCATATGGAAGCAGGAGTCATCAATGGAAGAGAAAAAAGAAAAGAAAACCATCAAGAAAAAGATGGCAAAGAGTTGTGACACGTGCGAGTTCTATGTTTTCGATGAAGAATATCAGGAATATGTGTGCGATATAAGCTTGGATCAGGATGAATACGAACAGATTTCAAAAGGACTTATGCGCGACTGTCCATATTACAGATTCTACGATGAATACAAAAGCGTTCAAAAACAAAATTAAAAGGGGCTGTTAAGAAACTGGGTACATATCAAACTAAGTTTTCTTTTCAGCTCCTGTTTTTGCGTTTTGTGTATAAAAATCAGCGAAAAAACACATTTTTTGCAACCTTTAACAACTATGTTGTTAAGAAACTAAATCGTTCAATATGCTTTCCTCCTACTAAGTGTCGTAGGAAGCAATATAAATCTTTCATTTTGGATCGAAATAATAACAAATTCAATTCATCTATATATAATTATTTCTGGTTTTTAGCCTCTTATACATAGCAAAAGACTGTTAAGAAATTTAGTTTCTTAACAGCCCCTTTTTTGTTATCTTCTGAATAATGTGCAAACGTATGTGTCAGCAACGTCCTCAAGAGAAGCTGCAGCAGCTTTTGCTTGTTTAACTGTTTTAAATACTCCGAAAACAGCCGAGCCACTTCCGGTCAGCATGGAGAACACTGCTCCGTTCGCATTCAATCGTTTTTTCATCTCACTGATGTCCTGATTATCCTCATACAACAGTTCAAAATCATTTCTGGCAATTGTCTTAAGTAAATCAATGTCGCAGAAAGAAATTGTATTAATAACACTGTCCAGATCAGCAGGTTCTTTATCGATGGAATCCAGTTTTTCATATGCTTCTTTTGTGGAAATCGAATAATCAGCTTTTTTTGCAACGACAATAAAGCAATCCACAATCGGTGCGCAGTCTTTAAACTGATCTCCGATTCCTTCAGCAGCCACTGTTCCCTTCTTGACACATGCGGGCACATCTGCCCCGACTGTTGCGCCAATCTTGCACAACGTATCTCTGTCAAGCATTGTTTCAAAAAGAGAGTTCATTGCAATCAGAACTGCAGCTCCGTCAGTTGATCCTCCTCCGAGGCCTGCTCCTGATGGAATACTCTTCTCTGTTACTATGGATACACCACCGTCAATTCCGGAAAAATCGAAAAAGGCTTTGGCTGCTTTGTATTCAATTAAATCTTGTTGTTCAACACCCTGGATACTTTTTACTTCGATTCCGAAATCGGTCTTTGTTACAGATACATTGTCATATAAAGATATCGACTGCATAATGGTCTTGATTTCATGATAGCCATTATCCATTTTTCCGCCAACCGCCAGATAAAAATTTACCTTTGCCGGTGCTTTGATTTTTATATTTTCCATTTGTAATTCTCGCTTTCAGCACGAGATTATATCAAAAAAAAATGTCCGTTGCAAGAACGCAACGGACATATGTTAACTCTGTGAAATTATTTGACAATATTGAATGCGTTGAAGCCCGGGAATACTGCTGCATTTCCAAGTTCTTCTTCGATTCTGAGGAGCTGGTTGTATTTAGCAACACGTTCGCTTCTTGAAGGAGCACCTGTCTTAATCTGGCCTGCGTTGAGAGCAACAGCGAGGTCAGCAATTGTTGTGTCCTCTGTTTCACCTGAACGGTGAGAAACGATTGTTGTATAGCCTGCCTTGTGAGCCATCTTCATTGTGTCGAGTGTTTCAGAAACTGAACCAATCTGGTTGAGTTTGATAAGGATTGAGTTTCCGGCACCGCTTGCAATACCCTTTGCGAGCCTTTCGCTGTTTGTAACAAAGAGGTCATCGCCTACGAGCTGAAGTTTTGTTCCGAGCTTGCTTGTCATCTTCTTCCAGCCTGTCCAGTCTTCTTCATCAAGACCATCTTCGATTGAATAAATAGGATACTTTTCAACAAGTGAAGCCCAGTGATTAATCAGCTGATCAGTTGTATAAACTGTCTTTGCCTTCGGAAGTACATATTCGCCCTTCTTGGAACCTTTCCATTCACTGGAAGCAGCGTCCATTGCAAGAACAAACTGTTTGCCCGGTTTGTATCCTGCTTCTTCAACTGCAGCAAGGATTGTTTCAATGATTTCTTCGTCACTGTTGAGGTCAGGAGCAAATCCACCTTCATCACCAACTGATGTGGCAAGTCCTTTTTTCTTGAGAATCTTCTGGAGAGCATGGAATACTTCTGTGCACCATCTGAGTCCTTCAGCAAATGAGCTTGCGCCTGCAGGCATAATCATGAATTCCTGTGTATCAACTTTGTTTGTTGCGTGAGCGCCACCGTTAAGGATGTTCATCATAGGAAGCGGAAGTTTTGTTCCGTTAACACCACCGAGGAATCTGTAAAGCGGAATTTCAAGAGATGTGCTTGCAGCACGTGCAGCTGCTATTGAAACTGCAAGAATTGCGTTTGCACCGAGATTTGATTTATCTTTTGTACCGTCAGCCTTGATCATGGCAGCATCTACAGCATATGTATCAGCAGCATTGAGTCCTTTAACAGCTGAATTGATTGCAGTGTTAACATTCTTAACAGCCTTTGAAACACCTTTTCCTCCGAATTTGCTCTTGTCTCCGTCACGGAGTTCAAGTGCTTCGAATTCACCGGTAGATGCACCGGAAGGAGCTGCGCCTCTTCCGACTGTTCCGTCAGCAAGAATAACTTCTGCTTCAACTGTAGGATTGCCTCTTGAGTCGATAATCTCACGACCGACAACTTTTTCAATTACGAGATTTTTCATAGTGTATACCTTTCTTGTAAACCATTGATAATGGTGTAATTAATTTTTCTGAGTTTGAACTTAGAAATTACCAAATCGTAATTTATCACAGCATTGATATTTAGTCAAGATATATTTTAAATTTACGATATCCTTGCGAAATAATCTTCGCCTTTTTTGTTCAATCTTACCTTCACAATTATCCACATTACCATGTAAATGAATGCAGTACAGATGTAAGGAATAACCTTGAATATCCAATGTGCTTGCATAACAACTTGATCAACTGTGAGTACAATGTCTGCAATAAAACATCCGAATGCCACAGGCATTGAGAACAACATGATTACGAGCATTCCCGTATTCTGCTTAACAGCCTGTACTTCGTTTGTCCAGTTGAGCTTTGGTTTCTTTACATCTCTCAGTATGCCCATTGTTGAGTTGAACAAAGACTGGAAAATGATTGCAACCATACAGAATGGAATCTTAATCCAGCTGACTCCGTTGTTGAAGACAACAAGTATACAGAACAATACGGCGGATACCATGGTAAATATCATCTGGTTTGCCATCTTTGCTCTGCAAATATCTTTGAAAGAAACCGGGAAACTCTTAAGTGTTCCAATTCTTTGTCCTTCAAGAGAAAATGCGTAAGTTGTCATAGAAACCATTGAGTAAACGAATACTGACATTGCCAGTATGGCTTCACCCATTTGACGCAAAACGAACGGGAACACAAATGGAAGAACAAGGCCCATGAACAGGTTAATGGATACGCCTGGATTGGCAAACATTGATGCCATTTCTTTCTTAAGAAGAATTTTTACTGACCCGCCGCTTCTTCCCGACTTGTACGAATACTTTCCGGAAAACTGTTTTTGTTCGAGAAGGCCTCTGCCTTTTCTGTAGAATACTGACAAAACAACAAAGCAAATTGCCATTACGCCAACGGAAATACCGAGGAAAATCAGGAGTGACACAATGTCGCCTGATGCTCCTTTTGATAGGAATACTGATAACGGATAGAGTTTCCCGATTGATGTCAACGTGTTGTTTATCTGATCTCCGCCCATGTTGTAGAACATGTTGTATGAGAAGAAATAAATCCCTACGAAGAACGCGAGATACAATATGGTTTCCAGTATTTTTGCATATTTGAACTTTGATGCCAGTAAACTGAACAAAAACCCAATAATTGATCCAACTGCCATAGGAACAGCAGGCATCAGCAAAGCACCTAGAATTGTGGATACCCAAAGCATTGCGGTTGCCCCTCTGATTATGGACGCAATAATTGCCGGCACGACAAAGCACATTGCTGAATAAATCAGTTCACTTGCATAAATGGCCATGATTTTTCCGGACACAACCGTGATGGATTTCAAAGGCAGAGCCGAAAGCAGTTCGAAATCTTTGGCATCGAAAATAGATCTTTTTGTTTCACTAATGGCTGTTAATAACGTCAAAAATGTCGTCATTGTAGCAAAAGTGGTCAAATATTCTCCGACAGGTGTGTCAGCAGGTGATGTTAAAACAAGAAATGTGCTTATGGCTGCAATATATAAGCCCATTATTGCGAATACCACAACAGTGCCTATGCTTTTTTTTGGCTTTCCGCTTGCACTTACACCTAAAGAACTGCTCTTGATTCCAGATAAAAACTGGACTTTAAAGACATTTCCAAAATTACTCATTTTCCGTTTCCTCTGTCCTATCATTCAATTCAAGGAATACATCTTCGAGTGATTCATTTTTGGTAATCTCTTCTGTTTCTCCACTCGCCACGAGCACACCATCTTTAATTATGGCTATCTTATCACATATTTTCTGTGCAACTTCAAGTACGTGTGTCGAGAAGAATATTGCAGTTCCTTCTTCGCACATTTCTTTGAAAATCTGTCTTAATTGGTGAGTGGCAATCGGATCCAGCCCGACAAACGGTTCATCAAGAATGAGCAACTTTGGTCTATGAATCAAAGCAGAAATCACCGCCAGTTTCTGTTTCATTCCATGTGAGAATGAAGAAACATTGTTTCCAAGTACAGCTTTGAGTTCAAACATCTCAGCATATTTTTCAATTCTCTCTTTTTGAACATCTCTAGGCACCTTGTATATATCCCCTATAAACGTGAGATACTTGATTGCGGTCATAAATCCATATGGTTCCGGGTTATCCGGTATATATGCCATGACAGCCTTTGCTTCAACCGGCGAAGTTTTGATGTTTTTTCCATCAATTTCAATTGTTCCTTCTTCAAAATCCAGTATTCCGCATACGGCTTTTATGGTCGTAGTCTTTCCTGCTCCGTTTCTCCCGATGAATCCGCAGATCTCACCCGATTCAATACTCAGCGAAAGATTGTCTACGGCCTTTTTGCCACCGGGATATGTTTTGCTTAATCCCCTAATTTCAAGCATGTTTTTTCTCCCTTTTCGTTTTTGTTGTACTCATGTACGATTTGTACATTAATCCTGGTTTAAGGATACCACTTTTGTGATACAAAGGCAACGAGATTGTGCACATATGCGTGCGTTCAAATACCTTATGACATGAATTTTTGAGCCGATTATTGTTGAAGTTCACCTATATATATGGTAAAATATTTGTTTAGAAATGAGCTACTATTTTCAGCCATTTCTGATTGAGGGATTATATGAACATTACTATTGCAGGATGCGGAAAAGTTGGAACATCTGTGGTATCCAGTTTAGTTACTGAAGGTCACGATGTAACCGTTATCGACAACAACAGAAAAATACTTGCAGAAGTAACTGACGTATACGATGTCATAGGTGTTTTCGGCAACAGTGTTGACAGCGGTATACTCATGGAAGCAGGAGCAGACAAGGCAGATCTGTTTGTGGCTACGACACAATCGGACGAGCTGAACATGCTCACATGTTTTCTTGCCAAAAAACTCGGATCCAAGCATACAATTGCACGTATAAGAAACATAGAATACAACCAGAGTTCACTTGAATTCGTAAGACAGCAGCTCGATCTTTCCAGCTCAATAAATCCTGAATATCTCGCAGCACACGAAATATCCAACATCATCAAATTTCCGGCAGCTGCAAAAATAGAGTCATTTTCAAGAAGGGCCTTTGAAATTGTCGAGATAACTCTCAGACAGAATTCAATGCTCCATGGTCTCTCACTTAAAGAGATGAGAGCAAAATTCAAAACCAAATGCCTGATATGCAGCGTTCAGAGAAACGATGAGGTTACCATTCCTGATGGTAATTTTTTGCTCAATTCCGGAGACAAAATAGGAATTGCGGCAACTCCTGCCAATATTCAAGAATTCCTTACAGAAATCGGTTATATTCAAAAGAGAATAAAATCCGTAATGATACTGGGCGGAAGCAAAACCGCAATCTACCTTGCAAAAATGCTTGAAGCCAGTGGCGTTTCAGTCAAGATAATAGAACAGAATCTCGAAGTGTGTCATCAATTGAGCGAAGAATTGCCTAAATCCGTAATTATCCATGGAGACGGTGCTCATCAGGAACTGTTGGATGAAGAAGGAATTGCATCAACCGACGCATTCATTTCTCTGACAGGAATGGACGAAGAAAACATACTCATATCTTACTATGCCGCATCAAGAGGCGTTCCGAAAGTCATCACAAAAGTCAGCAAAGACGAATTGTTTGTCATGGCTGAAAAACTCGGATTAGACTCCATTATCACCCCAAAGAAAATAGTCGCGGATCTCATTGTCAGATATGCAAGAGCCATAGAAAACACCAAGGGAAGCAATGTTGAAACCCTGTACAAACTCATGGATGACAAATGTGAAGCACTTGAATTTAAGGTACAAAGCGGTGCAAAAGTTACCGGAATACCTCTTAAGTACATGAAGCTCAAACCGATGATTCTTATAGCAGGTATCATCAGGGGAAATCAGCCGATCACACCTACCGGTGATGACATCATTTCTCCCGGAGACAGAGTAATCATATTCTCAACAGATTTGCATCTCAACAATCTTGACGATATTCTGAGGTAAGTCGGATGAACAAAAAAATGATATTCAGAACTGTCGGTGAGATTACGCTTCTGGAAGCGTTTTTAATGTTGATTCCGATGGTCGTATCGATTATATACGGAGAATCCTGTTTTCTGTCATTTCTGATAACAATCGGAATAGCAGTTGCAATCGGTCTTCCTCTAACTTTGTGTTTCAGAAAAGTCAATTCAGCCATATATGCAAAGGAAGGCTTCATAACCGTTTCTTTTGCTTGGATTCTTTTGTCTCTTATAGGAGCGCTTCCGTTTTTACTAAGCGGTGAGATTCCAAATTATCTGGATGCTGTTTTTGAGACAGTCAGCGGTTTTACAACGACAGGTGCAACCATTCTAAGCGGAGAAGCAATTGAAGGAATGAGCCACGGACTTCTGTTCTGGAGAAGCTTTACTCACTGGATCGGTGGCATGGGAGTACTCGTACTCATTATGGCCATCATTCCATCAAACTCAGGCCATGCAATTCACATTATGAGAGCTGAGATGCCTGGCCCGTCAGTAGGCAAGATAGTGCCAAAAATAAGAGAAACAGCAAAAATACTCTACCTCATATATATCGGCATGACAATTCTTGAAGTTGTTATGCTACTGTTTGGAGGAATGAACCTGTTTGAAAGCCTTGTCCACACGTTCGGAACTGCCGGAACCGGCGGTTTCGGAGTTAGAGCAGACAGTATAGCAAGTTACACGCCTTACCTGCAGTGGGTAATCGGTGTGTTCATGGTTCTGTTCGGAATAAACTTCAACATCTTCTTCATGATAATAATCGGGAAAATAGGAACGGCTTTCAAGAGCCACGAACTCCTTTGGTATATTGGAATAATCCTCACATCAACTGCGGTAATCTGCATAAACATTTGGGGAACATATGAGACATTCGGAGAGACTCTGAGAACTTCTTTCTTCCAAGTAGGTTCAATCATAACCACTACCGGTTATACCACCGCAAATTATGACACTTGGCCCGTTTTATCAAGGATAATTCTGCTGGGCTTGATGTTTGTGGGAGCATGTGCGGGTTCAACCGGTGGCGGACTTAAGGTCTCAAGACTCATTCTCTTATACAAAATCGTCAAAAATGACATAACAAGAGCTCTTCACCCACGCTCAGTAAATACAGTAAAATTTGAGGGAAGAACCGTTGAAAAGGAAACTGTTAACTACGTTACAGCGTACTTCATCCTCTACATTTTCCTCTTTGCTGTAATGGTGCTGCTCTTGGCAATATTTGACGGATGGGCAGACATTGCTTCTCTGTTCTCAGCCGTCGCAGCATGTTTCAACAATATAGGTCCGGGACTCGGAGCATTTGGTCCCGCAAGCAACTACGCCGCACTGACCTGGATGTCAAAAATAGTACTTGTTTTTGCAATGCTTTTGGGCAGACTTGAAATATATCCTTTCATAGTCATGCTCAGACCTTCAACATGGTCATCGGTAAGAGAATCTTAATTCGGGGGGCAAATTATGTATTCATTGGGAATTGATCTCGGCGGTACCAAAATCGCCGCAGGAATAGTTGATGATAACTACAAAATAATAAAGAAAAAATCTTGTCCGACAAATGCCTGGAGACAACCGGAAGAGATCATTAAAGACATGGCAGACCTTTGCATAAGCCTTTGTGCTGAAGAAGGTTTGAACATCAATGATCTAGATAGCATTGGTATTGCGGCTCCGGGTACAATCAATGAAAAAACCGGATATATCGAATACACAAATAACATCAAAATCGAAAACTTTAATCTTGTCGGCACTTTTTCAGAATACTCAGGATATGAGGCAAGCAAAATCAAGATAGGAAACGATGCAAACCTTGCAGCTTTCGGAGAAGCAGTTGCCGGAGCAGCAAAGGGAGCAAAATCGTCTATCACAATAACACTTGGAACCGGTGTTGGATCAGGTGTTGTGGTTGATGGCAAACTTCTCACCGGTTGCTGGTCAGGCGGAGCAGAACTCGGACACATGGTAATAATTGAAGGTGGAAAGCCCTGTACATGTGGAAGACACGGATGTTTTGAAGCATATTGCTCAGTCACCGCACTCATAAAGGCAACTAGGGAAAAATGTTTAGCTCATCCTGAATCAAAAATGAATGAAATAATTGAAAACAATCTGGATAATGTTGGCGGAAAAACAGCATTCCAGGCTATGTATTCAGGTGATGTTCCCGCAAAAGAAGTGATTGAGGAGTACATGTACCACCTCGCTACAGGTATTGCAAACATAATCAACATTTTCCAGCCTGAAATCCTTTGCATTGGCGGAGGACTGTCAAACGAAGGTGAAATAATTGCCAACATGGTTATTCCAACAGTAGCATCAGAAGTTTATTCAGCTGACAAAGTTCTTAAAACAAAAATCGTAATGGCTCAGTTGGCCAACAACGCAGGAATAATAGGCGCTGCCGCATATTCCAAAAAACAAGAAATTGAGTAACTCAGGCAAACCCGCACCATCCGTCAGGTTAATAATCGCCCTGAACAAACTATTTCCAAAGGTTCCTCATCCCTTCAATATGAATTCAGACAACAAATTCGGATATTCTGAATGGGAATTTGAAAAAGGACCCCAGACAATCGGAAAATATTCTCAGGCATATACCGAAGAAATCATTCTCCAAGGAAAAGATGTTCTTGACTGCGGTTGTGGAGGTGGCGGAAAAACAGTTTTTTACGCATCAAATGGTGCAAAAAGCGTAACAGGGCTGGATATAAACGACAAAGATTTGGCATCTGCATCGGAGTATGCATTGTCAAAATCCGTGTCGGATAAAACAAAATTCGTTCTCGGAAGTGCATGCGATATGCCCTTTCCGGACTCCTGTTTTGATTCAGTTATCATGAATGATTTTTTTGAACACGTAAACGATCCTCTTACTGCTATAAAAGAGTCAATGCGCGTTCTCAGAGAAGGCGGAAGGCTTTACATAAACTTCCCGCCGTATCATCATCCTTGGGGTGCACACCTCTCGGATGCAATCAATATTCCGTGGGTTCATCTGTTTTTTTCAGAAAAACATTTGATTGAAGCTTATTCAATTTTGGTAAGCGGATGCTCTGATGCAAGTTACAGAGTCAATCTGCGAACCGGAGGATGCAAGGATAGACTTGGTTACATTAACCATATGTCAATCAAAAAGGCCAGGGATATTGTGAAAAAATCCGGTTATTCTCCGGAATATTACAAAAAATTACCACTCAAGAAGCTGCTTAAGCCTCTTATATTGTTTGAATCGTTCACCGGAACAGTGGTATATGTTTTCAAAAAGGAGAAATGATGAACAAAATACTTTCACCTAAGGGAATCACCTGCATTATAGCAATTTTTATCGTGATACTCGGTTTAACGCTTGGCGCGTTTTTTGATCTTGACATATCCAAGGCACTTGCTATATCCGAAACTGATGGAACACTTGCACTGAGAGTTCATCCGATTTCATCAATCATTTTAACAGTAATAGGATATTTTTTGCCTTTTGTTTTCATAGGATTTTCTGCAGCAGTAATCACACTAAATTTGCTCAGAAAAAAAGAAAAAATGAAGACAATGGAAAAGCTGATATGCGTTGTATTATTCCTTGGCGTTATCGCCTGCATGGCATATATTGCTTATGAGACAATGGATACTATATCTACAACCAAGTTCGGCTTTTGGCATTACCTTATGATGGCTCTCATGATATTTGTCATGACCTTCCTTATTTGGTACGTTGCGATAAACCTCAACCCGGTTGTTGTAAAAAAATCTTATGTCCCGGCAATAATCACCGTTGTATCATATGGCGCGGCATTGGCTTTTGCCGAAGCAGCAAAATTAATCTGGGGAAGAATAAGACCAAGAGAACTGGTTGAACTTGGAAGTTTTGATGGATTTGTCAACTGGTACCAGGTGAGCGGTCTCACTGGACACAAGAGTTTTCCATCAGGGCATTCTGTGGAAGCCATTCTCATGTTGCTTGTCATTCTTTGGATGACAGCACTCGGAGCAAGCAAAAAAGCAAAGAAAATTACAACAATAGGTATTCTCTGCTGGACAGCACTGATGATGTTTTCAAGAATTCTTGCAGGGGCTCATTTCCTCTCAGATGTTACTGCCGGATTTGCAATTGGATTCGCATTTTTGTATATCGCATTCGTCATGTACGAAAGAAAGACCGGAAAGTCCCTATATCTAGATGCCTAGAAGCATCCAAACCACATTATATAGTATTAAAAATTTTTATCTTGACATTTAATACGCGCTATGTGTATAATACGCGTTGTAATTGTGGCTTTATGCCCTTTGGCGGGCACTAGTCACCACCAATTTGAGCGCAAGGAGGTGCGAAATTTTATGACTACTACTTACAATCCCAAGAAGATTCAAAGGGAAAAAGTACATGGTTTCAGAAAGAGAATGAAAACAGCTAACGGACGCAAAGTACTTAAGAGAAGACGCGCTAAAGGCAGAGCCCGCTTATCGTACTGATTCAGTTCCGGGCATTAAAATGATTCCGAAAGCCTGTGGTATTCTGAATCCATGGGCTTTGTTTTTTTACGCGCGCGATATACGCGCAAACAAAAGAGATGAGGAGTCACGTGAAAATTCATTCTATTTCGGAGAATCACCTTTACAAAAAGGTGTATGATCACGGCAAAAAGTATGTTTGCCAACATATTGTGGTATATGTATTGACTGATTACCACGCTTCGCGTTTGCAACGCGAAAACCCGCTCAAAAAGAAGATAAACCGCGTCGGGTTAGCGGTTTCAAAGAAACTAGGAGGAGCGGTTATCAGATCGAGAGTCAGAAGGATTCTCAGAACAGCGTACACACGACTGGAAAATGAATGTGATGTCAAAAAGGGATATCTTGTTGTAATTGTCGCAAGATCCTCAGCTATTTCGGTCAAAAGCACTGACATCTATGAAAACCTGATTGAAGCAATGAGCAATCTGAATATGATTGAGAACGGAGAACCAAATGCTCAGTAAAATCGCAATTGCCCTTGTTAAGTTTTACAGGAATTGTATTTCACCCCTAAAAAAACCTTGCTGCAGATTTTATCCAACATGTTCCGAATATGCACTGCAGGCATTTAAAGAATGGGGGTTTTTCCGCGGACTTGGCCTTTCCTGCTGGAGAATACTTCGCTGTAATCCATTCTGTCGTGGAGGATACGATCCTATACCCGTACAAAAATACGCAAAAAGAAAAAAAGGTGTTTCAACACCTAATGGAGACGTTACACAATGCAAATAATGGGAACAATCCTAAAGTTTTTTAACGACTTAACAGGCAACTACCTGCTTGCTCTGTTGTTAATTGCGCTTGCAGTAAAAATCATTCTCATTCCTCTTGGAATCAAACAGCAAAAGGGAATGCAGAAGCAGGCAAGACTTAAGCCCAAGGAAATGGCAATAAGAAACAAGTACAAAGGTAGAACTGACCAGCCTACCATGCAGAAGATGAACCAGGAGATTCAGGCACTCTATCAGAGCGAAGGATACAGCCCGTTGTCCGGTTGTCTTCCTATGATTGTTCAACTCCCTATCCTTTTCATCCTTTACAATACGATCATCAATCCTTTAAAAAACATGATCGGATATTCTGCTGACACAATCACCGGCATCACAACATATCTCAAAGAAATCGGATTGACGCTTACAGGCAGAGGAGATATTGAACTCATTGCCGGAATCAAAAACAATTTCGACGGAGTAATTTCATATCTTGAGACAAACAACATATCAACCGCAAATGTCACACTCGATACACTTCCGAACTTCGATATGTTCGGAATAGATAACTTCTTGGCTGACGTACCGACATTCACTTCATGGTTGATTCTTGTACCGATTCTCAACCTCGCAGTTGCTTTTGCATCACAGTTTATCACAAAGAAGTTTACATACCAGCCCATGCAGCAACAGCAGCAAGGTATCGGTATGAAAGTGATGATGCTGATTCTTCCGTTCATCACATTCTTCGTAGCATTGAGAGTACCGGCAGCAATCGGTATTTACTGGTTGTTCACCAGCCTTCTCAGCACACTTCAGACACTCATACTCTACAAAGCAATGCCTTTGCCAAAGTTTACTGAGGAAGATTACAAAGCAGCAGAAAGAGAATTAAAACAATCGAACAAATCTTACTATTCATCAGGTAACGCGCGTGACATGTACAATGAAAAATCTTCATATCTTGAAGATGATGACGATACAGATATGCCGTTACCGGGAGATGATGACGATGACGAAAGTGATGATATGCCTTCAGCATCATACACTGCACCATCCAAACCAAAAGAAAACGTAAACAAAAAGAAACACAAGTAATCTTGATGGCACTTCGGGAGAAGGCCATCCCGATGATGCCTCATTAATCAGAGGATATTATGAAAAAAGAAACAACAGTTCAAGCTAAGACACAGGAAGAGGCACTCAAAATTGCCTCGGTTGAGTTGTCTGAAAGCGTTGAAAACCTCGCGGCCGAATTGATAGAAGAAGGCAAAAAAGGCTTTCTCGGCATGGGTGCAACCCCATCAACATTTAAAATAACATACATTTTCAAACCAGTTGAGGCTGCTAAATCATTCGCAACTTCACTCGTTGAAAACCTCGGTCTCAATGCAACAGTAATCGTTCATGATGACGGCGAAGGAGAAGCATTGATGACAATCTCAGGAGAAGATGCAAGCAAGCTGATTGGTCACCACGGAGACACACTAAACGCATTTCAGTATCTCATAAATCTTGCAGCAAATAAAAAAGAAGATGATGCAAGAAAGTATACTCACGTTTCTGTAGATATCGAAAACTACAGAGAGAAGAGAGAGTCAACACTTAAAGAACTCGCCGAAAAAATGGCTGATAAAGTTAAAAAAACAGGCAAAAACGTTACTCTCGAACCCATGGATGCATACTCACGCAGAATCATCCATTCAACAATCCAGTCTATTGAAGGCGTATCAACAAATTCAGTAGGATCAGAAGGCAACAGAAGAGTTGTTATTTATCTGGAAGGCTCAGAAAAGCCAACTGAAGAATCAGTTGCAAAGAGCGAAAAGAACAGATCAAGCAAAAAGAATTCCAAGGGCGGAAACAAACACTACAGCAAGAAGGATAACAAATCAAGTAAGAGTACAGCATCTGAATATACTCCCAAGCGCGATCCTTCGAAACCACGTCCTCAGCCAAGAAAAATAGAGAAGGCAAAAGACTTGGATTCATATTTTGCAAAACTCAAAGAGTTTTCATCAAGCCTGAATTCAAATTCAACCGACTCTTCCAACTAATCTGTATACACAATGAGGAGTGGTCAATGCCACTCCTTTTTTGAGGCACAATATGTATTCAATGTTTTCTTCAACGATAGCTGCCATATCTACTCCGCACGGAAAGGGCGGAATAGCCGTCATACGCGTATCAGGCGATGAGGCAATTTCAATATGCGAAAAATTCGTTTTTCCTGTAAACAATAAACCGCTTTCTTCTCTTCCTGCAAACAGTGCTTTTCCGGTTAACATAACTTATGAAGACGGTGTTCTTCTTGACACCGGTATTGCATCAGTTTTTCGTTCACCTAAATCTTTTACAGGTGAAGATACTGTAGAAATAAGTTGTCACGGTGGCATTGTAGTCACAAAAGAAGTACTGACGCGTGCACTTGTCTGCGGTGCAGTTATGGCCGGTCCGGGAGAATTCACAAGACGAGCATTTTCGTCAGGAAAGATTTCTCTTTCACAAGCGGAAGCAATCGGCAACATAATTGATGCCAAGAGTTCCAGTTCCATTATTCTCTCCAACAGAAATGCTCAAGGTCAGCTGTCGAGATATACAGATAAGATATATAACGACACTAAGGAAGTATTGTCCGAAGTATATGCTGAAACTGATTTTCCTGATGAAGGACTGAGTTCAATGTCCAAAGAAGAAATGAAAGAGAGAATCAAATCCATACAAAAGGAACTTGAATCGTTGCTGTCAACTTATAAGACCGGAAAAGCAATTGTTGAAGGGATACCTACAGTTATCTGCGGAAAGCCAAATACCGGAAAATCCACATTGCTGAATCTTTTGTGCAGAGAAGACCGAGCAATTGTAACCGACAAAGCGGGTACCACAAGAGACATAATAACTGAATCGGTGGTGTGCGGAGATGTAACTCTCAACTTGTCCGATACTGCGGGAATAAGAAACACAATCGATGAGATAGAGTCGGAAGGGGTCAAAAGATCATTAAAACAAATGGAAAATTCAGATTTTCTGATTTGTGTATTTGAAACTGTATCTTTTGATTCCGATGATGAATTGATAATTGAAAAAGCACGCGAGATGCAGAACAAAGGTTCAACAGTACTGATAGTGTTGAATAAAACTGATCTCAATCCGAATCCGGATACATCAAAATTTGAAGATTTTAAAAATATAGTAGAAATGTCTACCAAAAACGACTCGCATTATGGTAAAATATGTGAGACAATTAACAAGTTGTTTTTGGATGAACAGCTCAGTGATATTTCTCATCCGGTTCTCACCAATGCAAGACAAAAAGCAAGCGCGGCAAAAGCACTTGAGTCTGCAAAAAGTGCATTGCAAGCACTTGACGAATCAACAATTGACGTTGCGGGAACCGAACTTGAAGGAGTCATGACATCTCTCGGCGAACTTGACGGAAGACAGGTCGGCATTGAGATAGTTGATGACATCTTTTCAAGATTTTGTGTTGGCAAATAATTAATTAATGAATTATTTAAAGAAAGGCATATATAAAAATGATGAAACTTGTACTTGTTAGACACGGCGAAAGCGAATGGAACAAACTCAATCTTTTCACCGGTTGGACAGATGTCGACCTCAGTGAAAAAGGTCACGAAGAGGCTAAACAGGCAGGAAGAACACTCAAGGAAGCAGGATATGACTTTGATGTATGCTATACATCTTATCTTAAGAGAGCCATTCACACTCTCAACCATGTCCTTGATGAAATGGACAGAAACTGGCTCCCTGTTGTAAAAACATGGAAACTCAATGAACGTCACTATGGTGCTCTTCAGGGGTTGAACAAATCCGAAACCGCAGAGAAATACGGTGAAGACCAGGTTAAAGTATGGCGCAGAAGTTATGATGTCAAACCACCGGCACTTGATGACAATGATGAACGTTCTGCAAAGAAACAGGCAATGTTCAGAAATGTTGATCCTTCTCTTCTCCCTCAGAACGAAAGCCTTGAAACAACAGTTGAAAGAGTTGTTCCCTTCTTTGAAGAGACAATCAAAGCTGACATGAAGGCAGGCAAGAGAGTAATTATCGCAGCTCACGGAAATTCTCTCAGAGCATTGGTTAAGTATTTTGATAACCTTTCAAACGACGAGATTATAGGCGTAAACATTCCTACAGGTGTACCGCTTGTATACGAATTCGATGACAATTTCAAGGTAGTAAAGAGTTATTATCTCGGTGACCAGGAAGCTCTCAAAGCTAAAATGGATGCTGTTGCAAACCAAGGAAAAAGGAAATAATCAATGAAAGTCAGATGTCCCGTTTCACCGGGACATCTTTTCTTTTAAAAAAACTTTTAAAAATATAAAAATTCTTGTTGACACCACAATGATTTTGTGATAACATAGTCGAGCAATCCTAAGACAGCAGGTTTTTGTAAAAGCTGAGCTTCCCTGCCGAGGAAAGATCAATATGATAATTGTAATCTTTTCCGCATACCTTAGGAGTCTGCGAAAAAGATTTTTTTGTTGCTCATTTTGAGCAAAAGCTTAGCTTATAAATATATGAAGGGTGGTGAACTTAATGCCAAGTGCAAGCGTACTCGAATCTAAAAAACAGATCGTAGCTGAGTTTTCCGAAAGAGTTAAAAATTCGGTTGCAGGTGTTGTTGTTTCTTATCAGGGTATAACCGTTGCTGATGACACAGCACTTCGTAAAGAACTTCGTGAAGCTGGCGTTGAATATTCCGTATTAAAGAATACTCTCGCAAAAAGAGCTTTTGAAGAAAATGGTTATGAGAAACTTTTTGATGATCTGAATGGTATGACAGCATTTGCTACAAGTGCCAAAGACCAGGTTATTGCCGCTAAGATACTCAAGAAATATGCAGACAAGGTTGAAACTTTTGAATTAAAGAGTGGATACGTTGATGGCGAAGTTCTTGACAAAGCTGGTATAGAAGCTCTCGCTAATATTCCTGCCAAAGAAGTTCTTATTGGTAAAATACTCGGAAGTCTTCAGTCTTCCCTTTACAGTCTTGCTTTCGTACTCCAGGCAATCGTCGACAAGAACGGCGAAGCCGGAACAGAGGAAGCTCCTGCAGCAGAACCGGTTGCAGAAGAGACAAAAGAAGAAGCTCCTGCTTCAACTGAAGAACCAACAGCATAAATTTTCAAACTATTACAAATCTTAATGGAGGATATTTAAAATGGCATCTGAAAAAATTACTGCTATAATCGATGAGATAAAAGCTCTTACAATTCTTGAGGTATCTGACCTCGTTAAAGCTCTTGAAGAAGAATTCGGCGTATCTGCTGCTCCCGTAGCTGTCGCTGCTGCTCCTGGCGCTGGCGCTGCTGCTGCTGAAGAGAAGACAGAATTTGACGTAGTTCTTAAATCTTTCGGAGCTAAGAAGCTCGACGTTATCAAGGCTGTTCGTGAAATCACAGGTCTTGGACTTAAGGAAGCTAAGGAACTCGTTGAAGCAGCTCCGAAGCCGGTTAAGGAAGGCGTTGCTAAGGAAGAAGCTGACAAGATCGCTGCTCAGCTTACAGAACTCGGCGCAGAAGTTGAACTTAAGTAATTTTCAATTACAAAACGGAACGACCGCAAACGCGGTCGTTCCAAATCACTTTTAATACAACTGGGTGTGGCGCAGTTGGTAGCGCGCTACCTTGGGGTGGTAGAGGCCGCTGGTTCAAGTCCAGTCACTCAGACCAGTAAATCGGGCAATTAAGTTTGCCCGATTTTCTTTTTTTGCAGAATACGCAACAATGATCCTTATTTTTTTACCCAACAATCTTTCAGGAATACCTTAACGGACGTCAAATCCTCATCTTCATAGTAAAGCACCAACTTATGCTTAAATTCGCTTACTTTGTCATAAGGAATGATAATTAGGCCAAGAGCATTGGCTATCATATAGTGATTTCCGAAAATTACAGCAGTTCTTTTATTTCCATCGTTGTAAATCTGGGTTTTCATGACATAAAGAATCAAATCGATTGCAATGTCGATTTTTTCTTTCTTAGATGCCAGAATCGCTTCGATGTCCTCCTTGACTATGTATTCAATTGGTACCGGAGGCACAAAGGATGAGCCACCTATCGTTACAGTAACACTTCTGATTCTTCCACCTTCCTGATAAAAACCCTCATTTACAATCTTCGCAATGTATGATGAAAGATAATAATTCGATGGTGCGAGTATCACGTCTTTGTCAAGAACGAATTCCCAGGCGTGTTTCAGATTTAGTATTTTCTGAACATCATCCGCTTTCATGTTGTTGACCTTGCCGTTTTCTATGATTGATTCAGTGTCGGGAAAAGTCGTAGCAACGCCTTCCAAAACAGCTTGATCGTATATCATCGTCTTCATATTTGCTCTGGCAAGTTCCAGATTAAGCAGCGTCTCTGCCGGAAGGTCGTTCTCTTCATAGCCCAGCTTTGCAAGTTCTTTTTCGATTTGTCGGATTTGCTTTCGCAATTCTCTTGCCTCTTTGCTGTTTCTAAGCAAAAGGTTGTAGAGGTCATCTCCGAACTGACCGACATAGGTAGATGTTACCCTGCCTGCCTTTCTCTTACGTATATAGAGATATTTGTTGTCACCAACTATTTTCACCTCTACAGTTCCATCGTACGGGATAAGTGCAAGTCTGGAGCGTAATTCTGCTCTTGAACGCAAAAGACTCTGAATTTGTTCAAATGTATTCACATCACAGCCTCCTTAGGGAACTTTTTGTATGTAATTATACAACAATGTTCCCTAATTGTCAAATTTTAGGGAACTATTAATAAAATATGTTTGTTTTTGTTCCCTAATGCTTTGTTGTTGCATTTTGGGTGTTACAGGCAATCAAGTCTTTATATATTTTGCGTTCCATATCATAAATTTCCTTTAGCGATATAATTATATCGTGTTTTGTGCGTATTTTTAGGATGAACTACGCCTAATCCTCGATAATTCAATTACCGAGATACAGGCGCCCCTTTTATATGTACATTTAATTGGAAATGTGGTATACTATGTGTATGAAGAATAATCTAATACATTACCGCACATCTGTGTGCAACATAAACTATCATATGGTATGGTCAGTAAAGTACAGAAAAAAGATTTTGACTGCCGAAATAGAAGAATTTCT
>JAILLB010000017.1 GCA_024693345.1 Clostridiales bacterium | reverse complement strand
GACGAGTTCATTGCATCGAGGTAGTGGAAGTCGTCAATCAGGATGACTCCGCCTTTTCCGTCCTCATACACTTCGTCTATTCTCGACTTTGTCTCGCCCGTATAGCTGTTGAACAGTGTCTTTGCGTTTACTTCCTTTATTTCGTTTCTGTCAATTGCATTGTAGTCGCAAAGAAGTTCAGTAAAGAGTTTGGCAACAGTGGATTTGCCGACGCCGTTTCCGCCCGTAAATACCATGTGAATCGGGGGCTTTTCAGCATCGTTTTTCATCAGGTATGCTCTCAGACGTACAAATACGTTCTTGGCTTCCTTCTGGCCTATGAGGGCCATCATCTTATCCTGTATGTCCCTGTGCTCGTCTTTATTGTCTTCGTCATCCTTCTGCTCATTGTACATGAGGTATGCGTCGTAAGCTTTTTCAAGATGGTTGTTGTCAAACTTCCAGTTTCCGGTCTTGGGCCACGTCACAAAATTAACATGGCTGAAAGACGGGATTGTGAGGCCCGCGGTATTCTCTTTCGGGCCGAATTCCTTTCCGCTATAGTTAGGGTCTACAAAGTACAGTACTCTTTTGTGGTACACAAGGGCTGATGAGTACTCGTTCTCATCGCCTCCGCTCGGATATATGGCGTAAACCGTGACAGCGTCGTAATCCTCGTCATATTCAATGACAAGTCCTTTTTTCTTTCCATATTCGCTGTTGAATACCTGGTAGTAGCCTTCCCACTGGTAGATCTGCCAGCCATTTCTCAGACCTTCTTTCCACTCGCCTATTGCGTACTGGTCGTCCCAAACGATGCATCCTACGCCGCGCTCGTCAAGCGTGTCGTTTCTCTCAATTGCCACCGAGTCGTCAGACACGTATTCAAACCCGTTAAAATCCTTCATGTCGGCAAAACCGAGTTCATCAAAGCCTGCAATGGGCTTGTCCGGCTCGAATTTGTCCGGAACCACAAGTTTCTTGCCGGATTTAACGTCGAGGAAGGAAATCTCCCTGTTTTTGCCCGAGTATTCACAGGAGAAGGAAGAAACCTTTGCTCCCTTTTCATCGGCAAGATAATATTCAAAACCTGCATCTACGGAGTTGTATACGAGGGTTATGACCTCGGCATTCACTTTTTCGAGCTGGATTATAATCCTCCCGGTCGTGGTGTCGCCCTTTTTCTCGATGGTTATGATCGGGTACTTTACTCTGTCGTCTTCATATTTGGCAAACTCAACGCTGCCCGACTTCAGTCTGTGGGCAGAGATGCCGTTCTTTATATTGTGCTCGTTAAAGCGGGCGACAAAGTAGTCGGAAGGACTGTTTCTCCATATTCCGTATCTGTATTTGTCTGACACAAAATCTCCGAACATATTGTCGGTGAAATTGCTCCATTTCTTCATAAATGCCATATATACTGACCTCTGTTGGTTGATTAATCGAATCTGACGCGGGGATTTAAAACCGCAGGGGATTTCCAGGCTATGCCCTTTTCAAGCAGGTATGTGAACTTCAGATTCCAGATCTCGTGACATGAGCCTAAACCTCTGTAGGTGAGATTGTTGTCTATCTTCTCTTCCACTTCGTCTATTACGTCCAGATACTCCTGGGTCATCTCGATTGGGTCGTGCTTGAGGCTGCGGCGTCTGGATAAACACGACTCGAAAATCTGAGATATTTCTTCTTCAGAAAGAACTCCTGAAACGAGTTCCTTTACGTCTTCGCAGTCGTCGTCGACATAGTAGTTTCTGTCGCGGAGCAGGTGATTTACAAGATCTTTAACGTCATCCCCTCCGAGCACATCTTGCTGCATAAGCGCTACTGCTGAGCAGAGCTCGTCTTTTCTGTGTTCAGCCGCCACTGAAAACCTTCCCATGCTCTCGTACTGCTCTGAGAGAAAGTCGTAGAGATAGAAAGAAACTTTGAGAGATTCCGGATCCGTTCCGCACTCCCTTGCTATACTGAGCAGTTCTTTCAGATCAGGTGTGTCTAGATATGTAGCGGCCATGGAGTCTTCAGTTTTTCTGCCGTTTATATTGCCAATAAGCTCAGCAATTCTGTTCTGCATGTCTGCCATGGTTAAGAAAAGTCCTCCATGAACCCGACTTTGTCAAAATTCATCGGGTCTTTCTTGTCAAAGAAGAAGAACAGCATTCCGTCAAACGTCGGGAAAAGTCCCATGTCTGAGTCATACGGGTCAAACTGCAATAGCAGCTGTCTGTCTTCATCTGCATAATACTGGTCGGAGATGACCCCGAAAAGCTTTGTCCCGCCTTCTTTTTCGTCGCATTCTTCAAATGTGACGACATAGGGCTCGACAAACTCTTCAAAGCCTTCAACAACACTGTTGAAGTCGTCTATTACGTTAACCGGTTCCCCGTCGTAGTACCTTACAATGGGCTTTAGGTTGTATACCCCTTCAGACACGTCGAGAAAGAAATACAGATATCCCTTGTGAGGCAGAAGGTTATCCTTGTCCAGATCCTTTATCTCTTCGAGATTCAGCTGAAGCAAAAAGAGTTCAGATTCGTCAAAGTCGTTCTCCCACTCCTCGGGAATTACGGGATAGCCGAGAAACTTCGATGTCCCGAAGTCGTGGTTTTCGTCTGCTTTAGATATTTTCAGTCTTATGGATTTTCCCATGTGAAATTCCTCTCTTTTCAGTTGTTGACTGTAAGGTCATAGAATCCGAATGCCTCGGATGAGCTGTCGGTAAATGACAGATAGAACAAAAGGTTCTTTACTCCCGTGATGTCTACTTCTATTGTCTGTTCCGTCTGAGTCAGGCTGATGGTTTTTATAATCTCGCCGTCTGCTATGAGGAGGAGTTCTTCAGTCTTGGTCTTCTTGCCGTCGACAGGTGAAACTTTGAAACTCAGATGTTTGAATGCACCCCGGAGATTGAATGCTGCCAGGGATCCGCAGTTGAGATCCTGTCCTGCAAATATACCGAAGTAAAAACCTGCAAGGACCATTCCGATTGCGCCTGAGCCGCCGAGTGAATAGTACGTTCCGGATTTCAGTACAAATCCTGCGTCATGTACAACACCGCCTGCAGTGAAATGTCTGCCCGTGTTCGGTCTGTATTCACAGTCATCGCTTCTGTCGTCCGTGTAAAGGTCCTGTTCGTTTGCCTTTGAGAATGACTCGTAGCAGACTATGTCATCCATAAGCTTCAAAGTGGTGCCGGCGGGATAGCTTTCCTGAGAGGCCTTTTTGTTGTTCGGAACATGGTTGAATGCAAGTTCCTTTATTTCTTCGCCCGTGTGAACTGCCATATCCACAATTCCGTATGTTCCGCGGTATGTGTCGGCTGCTCCGACGAGTTCGATTGTGAGCAGTCTTCCGTAGTTGAGGTCGACTTTGCACTCGGTAATTGAAGCATATGAGTCGAGTACGATGGACTTTTTCAGTTCTCCGTCTACGTAGATGTTCAGTGTGTCATTGGCCAGAGCACTCTTGTCTTTTCTTCCGACCTTGAATGTGAGGTATTTGAACTGGCCTTTTATATCGAAATCCGCTTTTGCCGGCATCTGTTCGGATGTGGTTGTAAGCATGTTGAATATGGACTTCATGATGAGGCCTTCGGAGTACAGGATACCGCCTATCTGGATGCCCGAATATTTTGTTTTGCCGAGCAGCACGGATTCTTTTTTGTCGTATTCGTTTACAAAGTTGTTTGGCTCTCCGACTTCGGAAATGAGCTTGTATGAGCCGCTGTACTCTGTGGTGCTTCCCTTTGACGGAAATTCACTGTTAGGCGAGCCCGTCATGTGGTAAATTGCATATCCGCCGAAATAGGAGGAATTTGTTCTCGTGTTGTCTTCAAAATCCCCGAACAGTTCAAATTTGACAATCTTCCCGTAATTGAGTTCTATGGTTATGTCTTTCGGTAGTTCTTCATCTGAGATTCTTATGACATCTTTGACTGTGCCGTCAACTTTGACTCTTACGTAAACAGCTCCGTCATAAGTCGACTCTTTTGCATGTCCGAGATTGAAGTGCAGATATCTGTATCTTCCGTATGTGTTTATGGCGTAAATAATGGGGCTTTCACTTGTGGTCGTGCCTATCGGACGGAATGTGATGCCTTTGCTTATGACCTCGTTGTTAACGGTACAGGTTGCCTCATTGGGTTCAAGGAGGTAATCGCTGTCGCCGCCGTACATGAAGAATGTATTGTCGAGGAAGTCTTCTTCCTTTGTGGCTTTGTCGTATTTCTTTTCGATTGAGTGATTGCTGTCTTCCCACAGGGTTATCTCCATGACTGCAAGAGATCTGCGGTAATACGAGCCGTCGATGTAGAATGTAATCTCGCTGACTCCGCTCACGTCGAGTGAAACATATCTCGGGGCATCGAGGGCGAAATACATCTCCTCATATACTTCTCTTCCGTCAAAGGATACTTTCAGCGCACCGCTGTCGTCTATCTGCCAGTTTGTGAGCTTGTCTTCTGCAGTTCCCGCAAAGAAACACAGCGTCTTGTACTGGGTTGAGTCTATTTTGTATGTCAAAGTGCAGTCATTGGCATTTCTCAGAAAGTCTCCGCCGTCTGCGTTGGTTGTGAACAGAGCTCCGTTGTACTGCTTTTCGTCATTCATGTATACAAAGTCTCTTGTGCCCCAGCCGTCATCGTTCGTGCCCTTCTTTATTGTGACGCCTTTGGATATGACCTCGGGCTCATACAGCTCGACAAGATAGTGGCCTGTATGTTTCGGGCCTTCCTTTTCTTCTTCACCGCCGCCGAAATCGAAATTGAAAATTCCGCAGCTCGTGAATGCAGTCATCATGAAAATGACTGCCAGAATAAGTGAAATACCTTTTACCGCTCTTCTCATAATTTCCTCCTGAAAATATTTGTTATGCGCATGTTTGTCTGTTAATTGTCTACTCTCTGTCCTTCTATGAGTTCAAAGAATCTGCCTTTCTTTTCTATGAGCTCGTCATATGTCCCCTCTTCGAGGATTTCTCCGTGCTCCATATACAGGATCCTGTCGCAGTTTTTAATTGTGGACAGCCTGTGGGCTATGACTATTCTTGTACAGATAATGTCGCCCTTTCCTTTCGTGTGTGTTTGTTCATGGTAATTATACAATATTTTGACGAACAAATATATACTTTTCTGTGGAATGTATACTAACCACAAGTCGCTTATGTCAGCATCCGGTCAACCGATATACAGATGAAAAAAATCTTTGGATGTGCAATAATTAGAAACTGAACTACTATTTGCGCGTGTTAAGACAGACAAAGGAGACAATCATGGCACTTAAGTCACGGGTGTTCCCGGCAAGCATAAAAATTCTTGTTGACAATCTCACCCTTCGGTGATATCATGTGTAAAGCAAATTTGCTTTACACCCAAAAGGAGCGGAATATGACCGGAAAAGACTTGTCTTTGGTACTTCTTTATGACATATATTCAGCTCTTTTGTCCGAGAAAGAAAAAGAGTCCTTTGAGTACTACTACTTTGATGACCTTTCCCTGTCGGAGATTGCGGAAATAATTCACACATCAAGACAAGGAGCAAGAGACAACATAGTAAGAGCTGAGAAAAGCCTTCTCAACTACGAAGAAAAACTCGGTGTCAAGCAAAAATATGAAGATGCGGAAAAGAACATTGAAAAAGCTATTTCACTCGTAAAAAACGACGACAAGGAAAACGCTTTGAATGTTCTTGAAAACATCAAGTTCTGACGGAGGTTACATATGTTTGGCGGATTATCCGAAAAATTGAGTCAGGCCCTCAAGATATTCAAAAACAAAGGCCGTGTAACCGAGAAAGATGTCAAGGAAGGCATGAGAGCCGTCAAGATGGCGCTGCTCGAAGCCGATGTAAACTACACTGTCGTCAAGGAATTCACAAACAAGGTTAGCGAGAGAGCCGTAGGCTCCGAAGTGCTTGAAAGCCTTGTTCCGTTCCAGCAGATTATAAAGATCGTAAACGAAGAACTCACTGCAATAATGGGTTCGACCAATTCAAAGCTCACAGTCGCATCAAACCCGCCGACGGTCATAATGGCCTGCGGTCTTCAGGGTGCAGGTAAGACAACAAACTGCGCAAAGCTCGCTGCTCTTCTCAAAAAGCAGGGCAAAAATCCGCTTCTCGTAGCGTGCGATGTCTACAGACCTGCAGCAGTCGATCAGCTGAAAATTGTCGGTGAAAAAGTCGGAATCCCGGTTTATTCGGAAGACGGAAACAAAAAGACTGTTGAGATAGCAAAACATGCACTTGCTCATGCAAAGAAGAATCTGCTCGACACCGTCATTATAGACACGGCAGGCCGACTCCACATCGATGAAGAGATGATGGACGAGCTGAAGAACATAAAGAAGGAAGTTTCTCCTCACGAGATTCTGCTCTTTGTGGATGCGATGACAGGTCAGGACGCAGTTACGGTCGCAAAGACATTTGACGAACTTCTCGACATCACGGGCGTTGTCATGACAAAGATGGACGGCGATACGCGCGGCGGTGCTGCCCTTTCAGTCAAGTACATCACTGGCAAACCGATCAAGTTCATAGGAACGGGCGAAAAGCTTGACGAGATAGAACCTTTCCATCCCGACAGAATGGCAAACAGAATTCTCGGAATGGGAGACATGCTGACACTCATAGAGAAAGCCCAGCAGAACTTCGATGAAAAGAAGGCGGCTGAACTCGAGGAAAAGATCAGAAAACAGAGATTCACTCTCGACGATTATCTCGAACAGATGCAGCAGTTAAAGAACATGGGTTCCCTCGAATCAATGGCCGGTATGATACCCGGTATGAACGCAGGTCAGCTCAAGGATGCAAAAGTCGACGAAAAGATGATGGCGAGAAATGAGGCCATCATAAAGAGCATGACGGTAAGAGAAAGAACATACCCCGACATACTCAATTATTCGAGAAGAAAAAGAATTGCCGCAGGAAGCGGTACAAAAGTTGAAGACGTAAATAAACTCATCAAGCAGTATGACGCAATATGCAAGATGATGAAGCAGTTCTCAAAGAACGGCGGAAAAGGATTCGGAAGAGGCGGAATGCCCTTCAAATTCTGATGAATTAGAAAAAAATAAAAAAATTTACAATATATTTTCGGAGGAAAAGAAAATGGCAGTTAAAATCAGACTTAGAAGAATCGGAGCTAAAAAAGCACCCGTTTATCGTGTTGTAGTTGCAGATTCACGTTCTCCCCGTAACGGAAGATTCGTTGAAGAAATCGGATACTACAATCCTATGACAGATCCTGCAGAAGTCAAAATCGACGTAGAAAAGGCTAAAGTTTGGATTAAGAACGGCGCTCAGCCGACAGAAACAGTCAAAGCCCTTCTCAAAAAAGCAGGGATGACCGAATAAGAGGCTAGTGATGACAGACCTTTCCAAGACATTAAAAGACATCGTATCTGCGATAGTTGATGACCCGAGTCAGATTAATGTCGCAGAAACTGTTGACGAAGACAATCACGTCACTCTCAAACTTTCAGTAGCACCTGATGACATGGGAAAAGTAATAGGAAAGCACGGCAGAATTGCCCAGGCTATCCGTACTATCATGAGAACGGCAGCCGCTGAAAATGGTCAGAAAGTCACAGTAGACATTGAATGATTAACTGAAAAGCAGAATGCCACCGGTTCGGTGGCATTTTGTATTGCAATGGTCAAACATTGTGCTTTTTCCGGTTTTGACGCATTGCGAAGTGTGCGTATTATCCTGATTTCGGCACTATCTAACTTTGCGCTTTTTCCGAATGACACCTTTTTGTCAATACAAAAGTGCCATTTTGACACCTTGACATAATATATTGGTGCCATTTGTCGAATGCTAAGGATCCGATGGTGTTTTATTTTTTGCACCAAAAGCACAATGTTGCTGTTTTTTAGCAGTTTGTTTCTATTTTTTGTCGATTTTTCATATATAATGTATGGCAGTGGACCAAAAATATTTTCAGGAGGAATCACCATGTCAGAAGAAGTTAAAAGTCCATACAGACGAGCGAAAACAAGTCACATAGCACTGAGCCAGATGACTGGCATCATGCAGATGGCATTTTATGTTTTGCTCGGTTATGCCGCTTATATAGGAAACCTCGGTTTTGCGATTGCAACAGGACTCGTAGGCGTACTCATTACTCTTTCAAGAGTATTTGACAGTATCACAGACCCAATCATCGCACTCATTATCGAAAAGTTTAAATCTAAACACGGAAAACTCAGATTTTTCCTCGCCATCGGATGGGCTCTTATGGCACTCTCAACAACACTTATGTGCAACGTTTTTGCCGGAAACTTCAGTTTCGGTGCTGACGAGATGTTCTCCAACCCTGCAGGCGTAGCAGTATTCATCCTTATTTATGCACTTTACATCATAGGATACACATTTGCAAGCTGCACGGCCAATATGACAGGTAATATCCTGACAAACGATCCAAAACAGCGCCCGACACTGGGCGTCTGGGCTACGATTTATTCGTATCTGTCACCCATGATAATCTCCATGGTCATCGTTACATTCCTTCTTCCGAAATTCGGTATACCGGTACTTCTTGAAGACGGATCGACAGACTACAACTTTACCCTTCCCGTATTCCAGTATGCAAACTACATCGTATGCGGTGTTTCGTTCATTGCACTCATTCTCACCTGCATAGGTCTTACTCCGTATGACAAACCGGAAAACTTCGAAGGCCTTTCAAGCTCAAGCAAAGTTTCATTAAAAGATATGGGCGCGCTTCTCAAGGGAAACAAAGAACTGAGAAGATACATTGTTGCCGCATGCAGCGACAAACTCGCTCAGACAGTCGGCTCCCAGTCAGTCATTAGTGTAATGCTGTTCAGCATCATACTCGGAAGCATGGTTGGATCATCAATCGTTTCCGTTATAGCAATGCTTCCTTCAATCGTGTTTGCTATAATAGGTGCAAGACTTGCAGGAAAACAGGGCAATAAGCACGTAATGGTCAAATGGTCATGGCTGTGCATTTTCTGGAACATAGCATTTGCAATCTTCATTGTATTGGTACCTGCCAAAGGTGCGTCACACTTCGGACTCTGGCTCATCGTGTTCTTCCTTCTCATGCTCGGGAACAATGCTCTCAAAATGGTTGTCAGCACATCCACAAATGCAATGAGAATGGACGTTGTGGACTACGAGCTATACCGTTCGGGCAAATACCTCCCTGCAACTGTCAGCGCAGTTTATTCTTTCATAGACAAACTCATCAGTGCTCTCGCTCCTATGCTCGCAACACTTGCAATAGGCATAGTAGGTTACACCGGATCAAAAATTCCGATGGCATCTGATGAACTCACAATCGGAATCAGGATAATAACAGCAGCTCTGTTCTGCGGACTGCCGATACTCGGCTGGGTCTGCACACTGCTTGCAATGAAGAAATTCTCCCTCACAAAAGAGGAGATGGAACGCATTCAGGTTGAAATAGCAGCCAAGAAAGCGGAACAGGTCGAAACAACCGAAGAAACAGCAGAATCAGCTGACGCAACTTCATCCGACTCATCATCAGACGAAGACGTTCCCTCTTCCGATACTCAGGAGTAAAAAAACAAGGGAACTCTGAATGAATCATTTGGAGTTCCCTCTTTGATTGTTTAATCACTGTTTTGAGACATTTTCACGGTATTCTCTAGGAGTCATCTTCTTTATCTTTTTGAAAACTTTTGTGAAATAGTTGCTGTCGAGATATCCGACGGCGTACCCGACCTGTGAAATGCTCATATCTGTGTTTTCAATGAAGTGACAGGCGTTGGATATGCGGATTTCTTCTATGAATTCCTGTACTCCTTTGTCTATTTCCCTTTTAAATGTATGGGAAAGGTAGCTCGGGCTAATTCTGAATCTATTGGCAAGACCGGAAAGCGTGAGATCCGTGTTATAGTTCAGGATTATATATTCCGTCACCCTCTTCATAAAAGGTGAACACTGTGGCACGTGCAGTCTGTAGTCTCGTATTGCCTGCGTCATTTCAATCTGGAACGCTTCAATAAGCTTCACGGATTCCGCAGTTGTCTTTGCTTCGCGCATAAGATTTGTATATTTTGACAGTATCTCATCGACTGTAACGATGCTGAGTCCTGCTCTCACTGCCACAACGCGCACCATCGCACGAAGAGACGCCATTGCCTCTTTGGGGTGCTGGCTGAAATAATCGAACTCGCTCCCGCTCGCGCCGAGGGCTGCCATGTTGTGTGCAGATTCCTGAAGCTCGTCGACAAGGCCGTGTTCTATCTTGTACAGAAGGTCGTTTTCTATCTCGTATTTTTTGTAAATATGTTCATACAGCTTGTCGCTCGATTCATTCGGAACCGAGATCAGTGACGGAGTTTCGAAGTGGTTGATTTTTATATATTCATAACTTCGAATTTCTCCCTCGTGATATGCCGAAATGCAGGATGAAACAGTATTTCTGATGTTGTACGAGTCCAGTACGGCACATTCAAGGTATTGTGATTTCAGGACATTGAAAAGCTGGCTCGGCACTTTGTTGTTCAGCATTCTGCGGGCTATTTCCTTATCGTCAATCGTCCTCTTCAGATACGGGCCGATGATGACAACACCTTCGTCAAGTCTGAACATAAACAGACGCTCACCGAGGGCATTTATAATTTCATAGAACGTGCTGTCTTTCATTTCGGAGATAAAAGACGAGATGCCTGCCTGTGTATATTCTTCGGAAAGGCCGTTAGGGTTTATTTTTTCCGCAACGGAAACCACGTCACTCTCCTTGTCACCGACAAAGTAAACTCCGCATGAGAGCAGATCACGCAACAGCATAATAAAGGTATTCAGTTTCATAATTCATTTATACAAGAAATTACCTAATTTGTCAAATTTTTTCTATTAAAACATATAAACCGGAGTCAAAATGAGAAAAACCATCAACATTAACAAAGACTGGCGCTTCAGAAAAGGAGTGTCGGAAACAAATACAACAGACGCTTTTGAAGTTGTCAATATCCCTCACACGTGGAATAACATTGACGGAACTGACGGCGGAAACGATTATTTCAGGGGAACATGTACATATATAAAGACACTCGGAAAGATTGACATAAAAGATAACGAAGAAGCATATGTCGAATTCTGCGGTGTGTCAGCTGTCTGCAAAGTTTTCTTTAACGGAGTCTGTCTCGGTGAACACAAGGGAGGATATTCGACATTCAGATTTGAAATAACAAGTCTGCTCAATGAAGAAAATATACTGACCGTACTTGCTGACAATTCTCCCCGCCGCGACGTGTATCCGCAGAGAGCAGACTTTACGTTCTACGGCGGCATCTACCGCGACGTAAATCTTATCATAGTCGACAAAACTCACTTTGAGCTTTCACATTTCGGAGGCAACGGACTGAAAATAACACCTGACGTCTCGGGAAAAGTTGAAGTTGAATGCTTTGTCAGAAACGGAGACGGCGAGAATGTTGAACTTGAAATCATCTCTTGTGAAGGAAAAACAGTTGCCCTTGGATCAGCAAATGTCATTTCCGGAAAAGCAGGGACTACACTGAAAATAGACAACGTTCATCTCTGGAACGGCACTGCAGACCCGTATCTTTACACACTGAAAGCCTCTTTAAACAATGATGAACTTACATCGCGCTTCGGTGTGAGAAGCTTTCATGTCGACCCGGAAAAGGGATTTATCCTCAACGGAAAGCCTTATGATCTCATAGGGTGCGCACGCCATCAGGACCGCGAGGGCGTCGGATGTGCCGTGACAAAGGAAATGATGAAGGAAGACATGGACATAATCCGCGAGATGGGAGCCACTTCACTCAGACTCGCTCATTACCAGCACAATGAATACATATACGATCTTGCAGACGAATACGGAATAATCGTCTGGGCGGAAATACCATACATAAGCGAACACATGGATGAGGCAACTGAAAACACTGCTTCTCAGATGAAAGAGCTCATAATCCAGAACTACAACCATCCTTCAATCATATGCTGGGGTCTTTCAAACGAGATAACCGTTGTCGGCGGTGCAAGTGAAAAGTGCATTGAAAACCACAGAGCGCTGAATGATCTGTGCCACAGACTCGACAGAACAAGACTGACAACAATGGCAAATCTCTTCATGCTTGAAACGGATTCGCCTCTCGTCACAATCCCTGATGTGCGTTCATACAATCTTTATTACGGCTGGTATGTCGGCGAGATGAATGAAAATGAAAAATGGATTGACGATTTCCATAAAAAACACCCGGATATCGCAATTGGTCTGTCAGAGTACGGAGCGGATGCAAATCCGAAGTATCAGACAAGCACACCTTCAAAAGGCGATTACACAGAAACATATCAGGCGCTTTACCATGAGCATATGCTCGAAATGAGAAAAACTCGCCCGTGGATCTGGGCAATGCACGCATGGAACATGTTTGATTTCGCTGCCGACGGCAGAGATGAGGGCGGAAAGAAGGGCCAGAATCAGAAGGGACTTGTAACTTTCGACCGGAAGATCAGAAAGGATGCATTCTACGTTTATAAGGCATACCTGTCTAAAGATCCTTTCGTTCACATATGCGGCAGAAGATATGTCGACAGATGCGAAGAAGCCACTAAAGTCAAGGTATATTCAAATCTTGACAGCATTTCCCTTTTCGTTGACGGAATTTTTCAGGAAACAAAAAGCGGAGAGCACGTATTTGAATTCGAAGTCAAGTTGACAGGCGAACATGCAATAAAGGCTGCATGCGGCTGTTATTCGGATGAAATCACAATTCGCAGAGTCGAAAAACCTAACGCGGAATATGTGTGTGAATCCAAAATGGACGTTTCAAACTGGTTTGATGAAAAAGACGAGATTGACGAAACATGTTTTTCCGTAAAAGACAAAGTAAAAGATATAAAAGCACATCCGGTTGCCGGTATGGTATACGCAAAAATGATGGAAGAGGCCATGAAGCGCATCGGTGACGTCGCCAAAGGTGTCAATATTCCGAAAGAAATGCAGGAGCAGATGGACAATATGACACTTGAAGCAAATCTTAAAATGGCGGGCCATATGATAAAACCCGAGATGATAAAAACACTCAATGAAACACTTCAGAAAATAAAGAAATAACGGGGGGCAAAATGAAAAAATTCTTGGTTGGATCGTCAACAGCTGCACATCAGGTCGAAGGCAACAACATCCATAGCGATTACTGGGCCATGGAACACATGACATATACAGATTTCAAAGAGCCTAGCGGAGATGCAGTCGATCACTATAACAGATATAAGGAAGACATCGCTCTCATGAAAAAAGCCGGGCTGAACGCCTACCGTTTTTCAATTGAATGGGCTCGCATAGAACCTGAAGAAGGCAGATTTGATGACAGCGAGATTGAGCATTACCGCGACGTAATCCTCACCTGCCGTGAAAACGGAATCGAACCCGTCGTTACACTGCACCATTTCACAAGCCCGAAATGGCTCATCGAAAAGGGCGGCTGGGAAAATCCGGACGTTGTTACATATTTTGCAAGGTATGCAAAAAAGGTAGCAAAAGAATTCGGAAGCATTCTGACATATGTCTGCACCATAAACGAAGCAAACATGGGCATACAGGTTTCTGCAATTGCAGAAAGATACAAAAAGCAGATGATGGCACGCGCAGCACAGGCGCAAAGTGTTGAAGGACAGGCACAGGTGGGCATGAACTTCAATACCATGATGGAAAACATGAAGAAAAAAGCCATGGAAAACGCGGGCATCTTCGGCACCCCTACTCCTCAGGTCTTTGTAAGTGCAAGAACTCCCGAAGGCGATCTGCTCGTCATGAAAGCACATTGTGCAGCAAGGGACGAAATAAGGAAAGTGAATCCGGAAATCAAAGTAGGCGTCACTCTTTCACTCCACGACATCCAGATAGCTGACGGCGGCGAAGAGAACGCGAAAAAAGAGTGGAACGATGAATTTTCTCACTACGTTCCATACATAAAAGACGACGATTTCTTCGGCCTTCAGAACTATACCCGTTCGATTATAGGCAAGGAAGGACTTATCCCTGCTGATGCGACAATGCGCCGCACACAGATGGACTACGAATTCTATCCTGAAGCACTCGGACATGTAATTAAGAGAGTTTATGAAGAAACTGGACTCCCGATACTCATAACAGAAAACGGAATCGCAACTTCAGATGACAAAGAAAGATGCGAGTTCATAGACAAGGCGCTCGACGGAGTGAAAGAGTGTATAGATGACGGAGTCAATGTTCTCGGTTATCTTCACTGGTCGTTTATAGACAACTTCGAGTGGCAGAAAGGATTTTCGATGACGTTCGGACTCGTCTCTGTCGACAGAAGCACGATGGTGCGCACACCGAAAGAAAGTCTGTTCCGTCTCGGAGAGTACACA
>JAILLB010000103.1 GCA_024693345.1 Clostridiales bacterium | reverse complement strand
TATACTCCGCCGCCCCACATTCTGACGCAGTTGGAGCCCGTCTCAAGAAGGTAGACAAGACCTTCCGGTAGTCTCTTCTCGTTTTCAGACGGGAACGGTGAGAGAGGTGACCAGTTGACGCCTCTCCAGAAAACAGGAACTCCGTTTACTTTAAACAGGAATTTCCCTTCTCCGTCCTTTATGCTTTCGGTTCTGTTAAGTTCAACAGTCCTGACGCCGTATTTCATCTCATATGTGTCCACTACTTTTCCGTCGTAAATGAGCTCGGCTTTGCAGTCATAAAGATTGGGTTCACCGTAGCCTCTCGGCCACCAGAGCTTTGCATTCTCAATTACAAACGCAAGTCTTCCGTATTGGTTTCCCCACGGCACTATTTCTTCACAGAATTCAGAATCTCCGCACTTGCCCGAGAATCTGAAGAGATAGTTCTGAATCATGTCGTCAGAGACTGTAAGGTCGCAGTATATGCGGATCTTTGCTCTGTTTGCTTCGGGATTAGTGAATAATGTATATACAAATACGTCATTGATTGAGTCTGCTTTTTCTTTTATAACGTGAACAGGTTTCCAGATGCCGCCCGATGCGACTCTGGGCAGTATATCCCATCCGAAAGAAAATGCAGCTTTTCTTATATACAGGCACTGGTAGTTGTACCACAGGGCATTTGACGCTGCCGCAGCCTTGTATTTTCGCGCTTCAATAACCGCCGGTGTTATGTGTACCAATAGTTCATGTTTTCCTTTACCCTTGCACTTTGCTTTGTACGGCAGGAACATGTTTTCGGTTCGCAGAAGGTGTTCTCCGTCAAGATATACGTCAGCTATTGTGTCTATACCTTCAAAGAGGAGACTTTCGCCTTCGGAGAAGTCATAATCAAAGGATACGGAATACCACAGGTGCATTGTCTCAAGGTACTGGAGTTTTATGAGGTTGTCTGCAAAGAAAGGATCCGGAATTTTGCCCGCTTTGTACATGTCCAGAACAAAACATCCCGGAACTTCTGCAGGAATATTCTCTACAGACTTTTTCTTGAGTTCACCAGATGTTGTGACTGAATCCGCCCAGTCTCTGCAGACTGAATTCTTTGAATAATATATCTTCCAACCGGAATCAATTGTCTTCGTTATTGTTTTCATAATTTTTGCCTCCATCTCGCTTTGTGTTGTGATGTAAGTTATTTACTCTTTGACGTACACAATCTCGTTAAGTCTGAGGGTTTCTCCATTGACGAAGTATCTCAGCTCTACTGATCTGCCGTCTTTCTTCGATGTGATATGCAGGTAATTTCCCCTTGAATAGAATGTGCATCTGATTTCTCTGTTGCCGAATAGCTTGCCTTTGTAAAATCCTGATCCACTTTCGTAAATTTGCAAATATCCTTCTCCATCTGTTTCTCTCCAGAAGCCGACAAGACTGCTGTCAACCGGCTGACCCGATGCTGAAGGCGGCTCTTCTGTATTCTGGCATGCAACGAGGCATAGTATACCTATGAGTAATATGAGGGCAATAACAGTTCGTTTCATAAGAGCACCTTCTTTTAAAGATTAAATACGCCTAAATTATATTACAACTGCACAGGGGTTGTCAAAAAAAATGAAGATGAACTCTGATGCAAATGAAAATCCCACCCGGTATTATGGGGTGGGATGAATTGCAAAAGACGCAGTTAACTTTTGACCGCTTCTGTATTTGTTTTTTTAAAATAACGGATAATACATATGACGACTATTATCCCTATTAATGGGAACAGAGATGTTACGAGCATACCGGTCTTCAATCCGACCTGCTCAGACGAAATATTAAGCGTATTACCGAGATTGACGGCAAAATCCGTTTCCGAAACGTTGTCTACTATAATCCCCATCAGCTGAGGAGATACAGAAGCGCCCAGGTCTCCTCCCGCAGCCATCAGAGCATATGCAGCTATTCCGACACCGGGCATCTTCTCTTCCATCATCATGAGGGTTCCGGGCCACAGCATCGCAACGAATATACCTGTAAGAATACATGCGATGAAGGCCACTGCAGCACTTGGTGAGAGGCCGACGACGAGATAACAGACTGCTGCTCCTATCATACTTATGAGGACAACTTTTGATATATTCTTTCCGAATTTGGCATATGACAGCCTCGCCATTCCGAGAAGAATTGCAAACATGGCAGCTCCCAGAATGTCCCCTATTACTTTGCTTATGCCTATGGCTTTCTCCATGTATGTGGATATCCAGCTTGTCATGGCATTTTCTGCACAGCTGCCAAGGAAAATGCAGCACAGACACAGCACCAGCCCGACTGCTCTTCTTTTTGTATCACGTATATCTGACTTTACAGGATTATCTTTGTTCATCTCGGGCATAGGTGAAACAAAGAACAAAACCGAAGAGATAACAGGCAGACAGGCAAGGAATATAAAGAGGAACATCCAGTTTTCTGAGCCGAATACCTTCAAAAACACACTGCTGATTACAATCATGGTAAAAGTGCCGAAGGCATAAAGAGAGTGGAGCGCACTCATATCCCTGCCGGGATTGTCTGACGGAATTGCGGCAATAACAGGGCTCAGAAGCACTTCGGAAAGTCCTGCCGATACTGAAAATATGACGGTCCCTATAACCAGTCCCAGGTATGCTATATCCGGAAACAAGTTTGGCAAAAGAGCGTATACAAGAAGCCCTGCTGCCGTTATCAGGGGCATGATACGTACAATGATCTTAGTGTTGAAATGCTTTGAAAAAGCAGTGAATATAATGTCAATGCCGAGCTGAGTGACGAAGTTTATAAGCACAAGTGTGCCGAGCAGCGTATAAGATATTCCGTACAGGTTTCTGAATGCGACAAAGAGCAGCGGCGGAACGCAGAAAACCGATGACATAGTGAAATATGCCATATAGCAGGCGATTTTCGTCCTCTTATATTCTGTCCCTTTCAT
>JAILLB010000098.1 GCA_024693345.1 Clostridiales bacterium | reverse complement strand
AAGACGACACAACAGACAGTTGCATAAGATGACAATACTTAAGGGTGGAATAAGAAAACCGAGTCAGGCACCAAGAGAAGTCAAAGGATTCAGATTAAACGATAAAGTTCTTTATAACGGACAAGAATGTTTTGTCCATGGTAGAAGGACATCCGGATATTTCGATCTCAGATTGATAGACGGGACATTAGTTCATCCATGTGCATCATGGAAAAACATACATTTATTGGAACACACAAATTCAACATTAACACAGGAGGTAAGGCTCTCCTCCCATGACTGAAGTCACGGGTGTCCGAGCCTAGATATCATGAATTTCAGACAAGTACATCTGGATTTTCACACAAGCGGTGAAATACCGGGAGTGGGTTCAAGATTTTCGAAAAAGGATTTCCAGAAAGCACTCATAACCGGACACGTCAATCAGATAACAGTATTCGCAAAATGTCATCACGGATGGGCATATTTTCCGTCCGAGACAAATACAATGCATCCTACTTTGGACTTTGACCTTCTTGGAGAAGAAATAGAAGCTGCTCATGAGATAGGAGTCAAAGTGCAGGCATATCTGTCAGTAGGACTTGATGAAAAGATGGCGAGAACACATCCGGACTGGCTCATGAGATCAAAGGACCAGTCTATTGCATGGACAAAGGATTTCACAACACCCGGTTATCACAAATTCTGCATGAACACCCCATATCTGGACTATCTCATTCCGCAGATAGAAGAAGTTGCTGAAAAGTACGACAGTGACGGAATATTTCTGGATATTGTAGGGGCATGCCCATGCTACTGTGAATACTGCGTAAGGACAATGCGTGAAAGAGGTCTTGATCCCTACGACGATCAGAATGCATACAAGTTTGCAGTCGAAGTATATCTCAATTACACCAGAAGAGTAAGAGAAGCAGTAGACAAGTACAAACCGGGACTTCCCGTATTCCACAACGCCGGACACATCCAGCCCGGACACAGGGATTTTGCACATGCCAACACACATCTTGAACTCGAAAGTCTTCCGACTGGCGCATGGGGATATGACCATTTCCCGATGTCAGCAGCCTATGCCAGAACACTTGGAATGGAATTTTCGGGCATGACCGGCAAATTCCACCAGAGCTGGGGAGAATTCGGTGGATTCAAGCATCCCAATGCACTGAGATACGAGGCGGCTCTTTCGGTCGCAAATGGTGCAAAGGTGTGCATCGGAGATCAGATGCATCCTCTCGGCTTTATGGAGAATGCGACTTACAGACTAATCGGAGCCGCTTACAAGGAGATAGAGAAGAAGGAACCTTGGCTTGACCATGTTGAATCCGTGGCAGACATAGCCGTTCTTTCACAGGAAGCATTGTTCTATCACATGAATCCGGGAAAACCTTCCCCAGGCAGACTGTCGTGGATGGGAACAACCGGTGCGACCAGAATTCTTCTTGAAGGCAAATATCTATTCGATATAGTTGACCTTGAAGCGGATCTCGGAAAATACAAACTTGTCATACTCACAGACGACTCAAGACTCGACGATGAAGTCGCAGGTAAACTGAGGGAATTTGTCAGCGAAGGCGGCAAAATTCTCGCGACAGGTGATTCAGGTCTTTATTCAGACTCAGATGCATTTGCCTTCGATCTTGGGGCTGATTATGTTGGAAAATGTACATACTGCCCGGCATATCTGAGACCTGACTTTGAAATGGAAGGATTGTTTGATGCTCCTTACGTAATATTCCAGGAATCAAACGATATAGAAGCAACAGGAGAAGTGCTCGGAATCAGAGAAGATCCGTATTTCAACAGAAGTACGTTCCATTTCTGCTCGCACGCGCAGACTCCGAACAATCCGGACACATCTTCACCTGCAATTACAATCGGCAGAGAGGGTGCATACATTTCATTCAAACTTTTCTCCGAATATGCTGTCAAAGGTTCACTGATTGCAAAGAGAACAATTGAACATGTAATAGATGTTCTTTTAGGAGACGAAAAGACACTGACGACGAATCTGGGCGCACAAGGTGTTGTAACTCTTATGAACCAGGCTGAAGAAAGCAGATATGTAAATCATCTGCTGTACGCTTCACCGGTCAAGAGAGGCCAGAAAACAGAGGTAATTGAGGATATATTGCCGGTATACAATACCGAAGTGTCCCTCAAGATATATGACAAGCCAAAACGTGTATATTTGGCACCGCAAAACATAGATATAGACTACGACTACACTGACAATGTTCTCACATACACACTGGACAGTTTTGAATGTCATCAGATGGTGGTTATAGACTATTAAAAAAGGATTTAAGATATTATGTCAGAACTCAGATACGTTTACCAATACGAAGTAGTGGCAGTCATACTGTCACTGATTTCTGCGGGCGTAATGCTGTACAGACGCAATCTGAAGAGAAGAAAAAACAAACTGTTTTTTGTCATTCTCATAATGATGGCTGTCAGCGGAATATTTGATGTTATGGCAGATATATTGATTAACACTATAACAAAAGAAACTGCTGCAGGAGTTCCTGTAACAGTTGACATGAATCTGTTGAGTTTTGTTCAGGGAGCCTTTCTGTTTGTTCACAATTCGACTCCTTTCATGTGGTTTGCATACGTCAACACGATGATATCCAAATCCAAGAACAGAAAACGATTCTTTGCACTTGCAAGCATTCCATGTGTCATTGAATTATTGCTGATAGTGACCAACCCGTTTACAAGATGGGTATACTACTTCGAAGATTATTCGTACACACACGGGCTCGGAATTTATGTCTTGTACCTGATTGCCGGAGCATACCTGTTCGTATCTTTGATTCAGACAATAAAATACTGGAGCATTCTGCCTAAGGGGCATGCTGCGTTTGTGGTAGCATTCACAGCACTTACCGTGTTCGGCATATCATTCCAGTTGCTGGTAAGCAATATGCTGATCGAACTCTTTGTTGAGTCTATCTGTTTGCTGTTTATGACATTTACTCTCGAAACGGAGATTCAGACAAGAAATCCCGTAACTAAGCTGTACAACAGGCCGTCGTTTGTTTATGAGGTTCAGAAGAATCTGTTCCACCACGATAAAAGGGAACTTGTGCTCCTCAAGCTGGCTGACATGGGTCATATGAACTCCATGCTGGGTGTCAATCCCGTGTCGATGGCAGTGGCTGACGTAGGTGTATTCTTCATAACTCTGGATAAAAACAGGTGTTATGATTGTGACAACGGAAACCTCGCCCTAATTTTCGATGACACAATCGAACGAGACAAATTGATGGAAAGAATAAAGGAGAGATTTGAACATCCGTTCGGTGATGAAAACAATCACATCCATTTCTACCCATCATACATCTATCTCTCGATTCCTCAGGACATCAGTTCAATCGAAGAAATAGACTTGCTTATAAACGATACATATGTCAAAGAAGGGCAGTATGACAAAGAAGTATTAGTAGGCCTGAAACGACGTGTTGAGGTTGAAGAAGCGATACAGAGAGCATTGGATAATGAGACCCTGCAGGTATACTACCAGCCAATTTATTCAAGGGCTGACAACAGGATTAATTCTGCAGAAGCTCTTGCAAGAATATTTGATGACAAACTTGGATTTATTTCCCCGTTGGAATTCATTCCTGCTGCAGAAAAATCAGGCAAGATCGGACCTTTGGGAAAGCTTGTATTTAAGAAAACTCTTCAGTTTTATTCCGATCACAAAAATGAATTGAAAAACCTTGAATATATTGAAGTAAACCTGTCTGTAGCTCAGTTGAATGACCCGGATTTTTATGACACATTTTCAAGTATCGCCGGAATTTACGATGTCCCAACATCATTCATCAATTTTGAAATAACGGAATCCGCATTCATAGACAATCAGGATTATGTTTTGTCTGTTATAGACAAGTTCTGCAAGGATGGTTTTTCATTCTCGCTTGACGATTTCGGAACAGGATACTCCAATTTCAGTTATCTCTATGATATGAATTTCAAAATTGTGAAACTGGACAAATCCATTCTGGATAAATCTGCTGTCAATGAGAACGCAGATAAGACCCTGCATTCGATGATTGGAATGCTCAAAGATATACGGTACAAAGTTCTTCAAGAGGGCGTCGAAACGAAAGAACAGGAAGACAAACTCTTTGATTACGGAATTGACTATATCCAGGGTTTTTACCATTCAAAACCTCTTCCGGAGACAGAATTCCTTGAGTTTTTAAAACAAAACAATTAACAATTATGCCCACGAATCTAATTTCGTGGGCATATTGCGTAGTGTCTATTTTTCTTGATTTTGATTCTTTAATTCTTCTTTCATTTTCTCTTTTTCTTCGGTTTCTTTTTCGAGAACTGTGTAGGCTATTTTACCCACAAGAGTTTTAGGAAGTGAATCGCGGAATTCAATCTCATACGGCATAGCGTATTTAGCAATGTTTTTCTTGCAGTACTCATAAAGCTGCTGACGAATATCTTCACTAGCAACATATCCGTTTTTTAATACCACAAATGCTTTTATCTTCTGCATTTTGTATGAATCCTTGACGCCTATTACGCAGCTCATGTGAACTGCAGGATGGGCGTCTATTATGTTTTCAAGCTGTGAAGGGTATACGTTATATCCGCTTGTTATAATCATCCTCTTGAGACGCTGCTTGAAATATATAAACCCGTCTTTATCCATTGTGCCGAGGTCGCCTGTGTGAAGCCATGTTGCACCGTCTTCATGAAGTCTCAGAGTCTGAGAGGTTTCTTCTGGATTGTTGAGATATCCGAGCATAAGAGAAGGTCCTGTAAGACAGATTTCACCTTCTTCACCATATGGACATTCTTCAGTTGTTCCGGGCTTGCAGATCTTGTAATAGGTGTCCGGGAACGGAAGACCAATGCTTCCTTCGCGCTCTTCGCAATATGGAGTTAGACAGCTTGCGGTTACGCATTCTGTTGTTCCGTACCCCTCTCTCACATGGACTTTGGAACCATGCTCTTCGAGATATGCATCAAATCTCTTCTTGAGTTCAATCGGCAGAGAATCGCCTCCTGAGAATACTCCTTTCAGGAAACTGAGGTCAACACCATCGAGATAGTTGGTTCTTATGAGTGCTTCGTACAACGTTGGAACGCCTGCGATATAGTTCGGTTTTTTCTTCTTTATAAGTCCTGCATAACTCTTGACGTTAAATCTCGGAACAAGTATTGAAGTTCCGCCGATGGCGAGGAATGTGTGTATGCAGATTCCAAGACCGAATCCGTGGAAAATCGGCATTGCTGCAAGAACTTTTATCATGCTGAAGTCAACATCGTGGGCCATCTCGAGAGTCTGGTATGCCAGGGCATTGAAATTGTAGCTGGACAGCATTATGCCTTTGGTTGTTCCGGTTGTGCCGCCTGAAAATAGGATGATTGCAGTATCAAAAGCTGTCTTTTCGGATTTTTTGAATGATTCAACTGTATTTGCACCTTTGGAGAAATCTTTCCAGGTCAATACAACACTGTCGTTTTTGTCAAGGTGAACAGTTTTCTTTTTGACAGTCATCAATGCTGTGTATCCGACTTTTGTAACCGGATTGAGTTCATCAACGGCTGAGCAAATAATGAGGTGCTCAAGAGGATGTCTCTTTACGACTTCATCAAACTTATACTTGAACAAATCTAGGGTAATGGCGACTCTGCTGCTTACCTGGTCAAGGTACTGGGTTATTTCGCCTTCTGATGACAACGGGTGAATCATGCTTGCAATTGCACCGATCAAATTGAGTGCGTACATTGCATATACAGCCTGAGGACAATTGGGAAGACAAATTGTTACCATTTCATCGGGCTGAATGCCCATGGCCACAAACGCTTTCGCTGTCGACTGAATTCTTGATGCGAGTTCACTGTATTTTATGTTTTTGCCCATGTAAGCAATCGCAATTTTATCCGGATTTTCAGATGCCGTTTTGAGAACCTGCTGAGCCATTGTTGTTTTTGGATATTCGAGATGGAATCTTACATCTCCGTAATGTTCCATCCATGGTGTTTTCAATTCTGACATTACTATTGTTTACTCCGTTTCTATGATTGTTGAGAAGGGAAGTTCAATCAATTCAGGGTTTTCTGCAAGCTTTCTTATTATCTTCAAGGAGTTTGCAAAATATGTTCCGTCTGCGATTCTCTCATCAATCGTAAGACCAAGTTCAACCGCTTCTTTCATTTCCACACTTCCGTCATTGCTGTAGTACGGATGCTGGTGTTTCTGACCAATCAATACAAAGAAGGAGTTTGTTCCGAAATTGGCAAGGTGATGATACTGCGCTGTAAGCTTAATGCTTCCGGTATTTGAAAGAAATACTGTCTGGTGGTAGGGATCTATGCTGACAAAATCCTTGAACAGAATGCCTCGATTGTCAAGGAAATTGATGAATCCCATGAAAATGTCAAGAATAAACTTAGGAAGTTTTTTCAGTACTCCCATGATATCTGTTGCACCGTCATCCTTGTTTTCATGTCTAACTTCGAACACGATTTTTTCAACTTTTGAATGAACCTGCTCGATGGGAGAAATCTCGGAGTCAGTATCAAACTTCAGAATGGCAAGTGTTTCCGGAGAGGAATCAACAAGCTGTCTTTTTACAATAAATGCTTCAGACAAAAACTTTCTCTCATACAATCTTTTGTGCTTGTAGAAATAGTTGAGTTTCGGTCTCTGATAAATGCATTTTGCGATTGCGGCACAGAGAAAATGAAACATGGTGTATTTGAATTTCGGGTTCTCCGCATTCTTTTTTGCCACATATTCATTTATTTTTGTCAGGTCAATCAGTTCGGACATAACCGCTTCGTTATCGCATCGATTGGGAAGCATAAACGGCATAAAGGAATGTATAGGGTCTGATTCCTTTACTCTGTATCCGTCATTTCTGTCGCCTAAACGTCTTTTTCTTTTTTCATTGCTCATTGTTGTTTTCCTCTTTTGTGGAATGATTTGCCACGAGATTTATTATATCCGTGCCAACCGAGAATATATCGTCCAGTTCTTTTTCGCTCATATTATCAAATAGGATAAGTTCAAACTGAGTTCCGAACAATGCTCCCAGAATGACCTTTGAAAGCAGTTCGGGAGAATACTTTCTCAATAGCTCATTGTTTTTGAGAACATCCTCTTTTAGAATATCTTCGCGAAGAATTCTTGCTACCTCGTCATATAGCTTGGCCACCTGTTTTCTGAAGGATTTGTTCCAGAGCGACTGAGTCATGAATTCGACCAGAATTTTCATTCTCAGTGTATCGTTTCTGAGAACTCTTTCAAATGCATGAGCAATTCTGTTCATCTTGTCTTTGGGATCTCCGTCACTATTCAGATCGCCTTTCACATCATCGAATATTGAGCCTACAAGCGAAGCTGCGAGCGCAGTGAACAAGTTGTCTTTTGTGATGAAGTAATACGTTAAAAGACCCAGTGAAACATTTGCTTCTTTTGCAATGTCTCTCATAGACACATTGGCATAACCTCTGTCGGCTATGAGTTTACCTGCAGATAAAAGAATTGTTCGCTGAGCTTCGGTTTTTCTGTTGCTGTTCACTTTTGTGCTCCTGTTACTGTACGAGTGTACAATTATTATATCATATATTAAAAATATTGCAACCGGTTGTGCGGACATGGAGAATTTGGCTTCTTGTTCCAAATGAATTTTGTTGATTTTTTCTTTCTTAAAATGATATAATTTTATGTAGATATTGGCATGGAGGCTAACGTATGTTGTATAAAAAGAACAGTGCGAAAGTATTGGATGATAATTTGTTCAAAAATCCTACTTCAGAGTACAGAGGTGCCCCTTTCTGGGCGTGGAACTGCGAACTCAATCAGAAGCTTTTGGACAAGCAGATTGACGATTTAAAGGATATGGGATTCGGAGGGTTCCACATGCACTCAAGAGTAGGCATGGCTACGGATTATCTCTCTGAAGACTTCATGAATCTTGTAAAGGGATGTGTCAAAAAAGCAAAAGAAAACGAAATGCTCGCATGGCTTTATGACGAAGACAGATGGCCGTCAGGATCTGCCGGTGGAAAAGTGACAAAAGACAGAAGCAAAGTTCAGAAAATTCTTTATGTAACAAAGAATCCGTACAATGACGGATTGCTTGTTCTTGATGAAGATAAAGCAGTATCCAGAGATGATGTTCCCGAGACAGAATACTACTTCATCTCTGCATACGATATAGTCTTTGATAATAGCAAGAGAATGGTATCATACAGACAGATTCCTATTTCTGAAAAGGCAAAAGGAATCAAATATTTTGCATACTGCGAGTATTCAACTCCCACTCCATGGTACAACGGATCTTCTTATGTGGATACTTTCCAGAAAAAGTATATAGAAGATTTTATCAAGCTGACACACGAAGAATACAAAAAAGCAGTTGGAGAAGAATTCGGTAAAGCCGTACCTGCCATTTTTACCGACGAACCACAGGTCAGAAAACAGACCATTTTAAATGACTCAATAGACAACAGGGGTGTCACACTTCCGTTTACGCCCGACTTCGAAGAAACGTTCAAAAAGGCATACGGAGAGAGTTTCTATGAGCATCTGCCGGAAGTAATCTGGGACAGAGCAGATACGAAATACTCAAAATACAGATACTGGTTCCACGACCATGTTGCCGAGAGATTCGTGACTGGTTTCAATGACACAGTAGGAAACTGGTGTAAGGAAAACGGAATTTTAGCAACAGGACACATGATGGAGGAACCAACTCTCGAGAGTCAGACAGGTGCTCTCGGAGAAGCGATGAGACAGTACAGAAGTTATCAGATACCGGGAATAGACCTGTTATGTGACAGAAGAGAATATACAACAGCAAAGCAGACATCAAGCGTTGCCCACCAGTACGGCAGGGAAGGCGTGATGAGCGAACTTTACGGAGTTACGGGATGGCAGTTTGATTTCAGAGGCCACAAGCTCCAGGGCGACTGGCAGGCAGCTTTGGGAATCACGGTAAGAGTACCGCATCTTTTCTGGGTGTCAATGGGCGGAGAAGCTAAGCGCGATTACCCCGCATGCATAGGATACCAGAGCCCGTGGTACAAGGAATACAAATACGTTGAAGACCACTTTGCAAGGGTAAACACTCTCATGACGAGAGGCAAACCTTTCGTGAAAATAGGTGTCATCCATCCGATTGAATCATACTGGCTCAGATTCGGACCCAACGACACATGCGGTCTTGAGATAGACGATATAGAGACCAGATTCAAAAACATAACCGAATGGATGCTCTTCGGAACATACGACTTTGACTTCATTAGCGAGTCACTGCTGAAGGACCAGTACAGGGAAACCGACAGCGGATTTGCCGTTGAACAGATGACATATGACGTTGTCGTGGTTCCGTATCTTCTCACAATGAGAAAGACAACTCTCGATGCACTGAAGAAATTCCGTGCAAAGGGCGGCAAAGTCATCTTCATGGGTGCTGCACCTGCGTGTGTGGACGCATGTGAAAGTGACGAGGCATCAAAGTTTGCATCAGAGTGCACGATGATTCCGTGGTCAAGAAACGAGCTGTACACACAGCTTGAGCCTTACAGGACAATGGAAATAAGAAGCACTGACGGAAAACTCTCCGACAATCTCTTCTATCAGATTAGAAAAGACGGGGACGGATACAATGTGTTTATCTGCCATGTAAATGCACCGGGTGAATATGATGTCAGCACGACCGAAGAATACAAAATCACGTTTGAAGGTGAATTTGCTCTGACAGAATATGACTCACTTACAGGTGAGATAAGAAAAGCCGGAGCAGAATACGTAAACGGAAAGACAATATTCAGCTGGGAGTGCGGAGCAGATTCCTCAATTCTTCTCAGACTTGAAAAAGGCAGGGGAGAAGTTGTACAGAAAAAAGAAGACGTCAGATACGACATAGAGAGACTTGAAAGCTGTGTTGACTATGAACTCACAGAGCCTAACGTATATCCTCTCGACTTCTGCAGATACTCCCTTAACGGAAGCGAATACAGCGAAGAGCAGTACTTTATCCACGCTGATGACAATATAAGAGACGCGCTCTGTCTTCCGAGAAGAGGCGGCAAGATGTGCCAGCCTTGGTTCCAGCCGCTCGACAAGAATCCTAAGGAAAAAGTAAGACTGAAATATGTCATTCATTCAGAAATCAGCTATAAAGGCGCTGAGCTTGCCCTTGAATCAATAGATTATGCCACTGTGACCTTCAACGGTGAAAAAGTGGATATGACTCAGACCGGATACTACGTTGACGAGGAAGCAATCAGGAAGATAAGACTTCCCGAAATCAAAGCAGGGGACAACGAGCTTGTCGTTGAATACAGATACGGACTTGTTACTCAGATTGAGGCAATGTTCGTTCTCGGAGACTTCGGTGTCAACAGCTTCGGCGCATACAACGTAATCGTTCCGAAACACGAAAAACTTGCATATGACGACATATGCTCACAGGGACTTCCGTTTTACGGAGGAAACATTATATACAAGACAAAATTTACCGGCGGCGGCCATAAGATGGTCCGCATAAACAAGTACAGGGGAGCAGTTCTCAGAGTAACTGTTGACAGAGAAGACAAAGGCTTGATTGCTTATCCGCCTTACATAATCGATCTCGGTGAACTTGGCGAAGGCGAACATTCACTCGAAGTAACATTCTACGGAAACAGATTCAATACTTTCGGTGCGATTCACAACGCCAACCAGGAAGGATTCCTTTCAGCTCCGGGGTCATGGAGATCTTCATTCAGATCAACTGGATATTCACGTGCATACCTGAAAAAGAAGACAGGACTTCTCGTGGAACCTCAGATCTTTACGGAAATCAGATAACCAAATTTTATATGAAAGGGCGGTGGCTCAGAAGTAAGCTTCCGCAAAAGTAAAATGGAATTAACGGATATTTTACAGTTAGTCTGTGGTTTGTCTCTGCTGCTGTTCGGCATGTCGGTAATGAGCAACTCCCTGAGAAAGAGGGCAGCCGAAGGACGGATGGGGCTCTTTGACAGTGTTACCAAGAGTCCGCTTATGGGCTTCCTCATAGGAATAGGTGTTACCGCGCTGATCCAGTCATCATCCGCTTCCACGGTAATGGTGGTAGGTTTCGTAAACTCCGGAATGATGTCATTGCTTCAGGCTATTTACGTCATTTTCGGTGCGAACATAGGAACTGTCGTAACATCATGGCTCATGTGTCTTTCCGGAATCGAAGGCGGTTCAGAAGTCACAGGTGCTCTGGCAGTGTTCAAGACATCTTTCTGGGTGCCGATAATAGCTGTCATCGCAACGGCTTTCCTTCTGTTCAGCAAGAAGGAAAAAGTCAAGGATACTGCCACTGTCATAATGGGTTTTGCCGTTATGATCGTAGGTATGGAATACATGACGGGAGCTGTGTCCGGACTCAGTGAAAACGAAGAGTTTACAAACATTCTCACAGTATTCAATAACCCGCTCCTCGGTGTTCTTGCAGGTGTTGCAATTACAATGGTCGTACAGTCGTCGGCCGCATCAATAGGTATCCTTCAGTCACTGACGACGACCGGTGCAGTCACATACGGAATGGCAATCCCGATAATCGTGGGTCAGAACATAGGTACATGTATCACGGCAATCCTTTCTTCAATAGGTGCAAACACAAATGCGAAGAGAACGGCCATGGCACATCTGATGTTCAACATCATAAGCGCACTTCTGCTTCTGCCGCTATATTATCTTGTCAGCTGGATTTTCAGCTTGACACTGGGTGACAGTACAATCAACATGATCGGTGTTGCGGGAGTTCACACAATATATAAGGTGATAAGCGCCATTCTCTGGTGGCCTTTTGCAAAGCTTCTCGAAAAGCTTGTCACAAAGCTTGTACGTACAAAGAAAAACAAAGACGAAAAAGTTGCGCTTGTCGATGAACGTATCCTCAATACTCCTGCAGTTGCAGTTATCAGATGCAAGGAACTTTCAATCAACATGAACAGATATGCATGTGACGGCATGAGAATGGCACTTGACGCACTTGCATCGGGAGACCTGGCTCAGGCCAAGATTATAAGAGAATACGAAGAGACAGTTGACCAGTACGAAGACCAGCTGGGATCGTTCCTCATCAAGGTTTCCGGGACGAACCTTACAAGAAAAGACTCGGCCGAAATAACCGAGATGATGCATCTTCTCAGCGATATAGAGAGAATTTCGGACCACTCCGTCGACCTTCTTGAGAGCGTAGAAGAGATGAAGAACAGGAAGATTGAATTCTCTGAAGCGGCTAAGAAGGAAGTATCCGTAATGGCAGCTGCAATAAGGGAAATCCTGGATATGTCAGAAGTCAGTTTTGCAAAAAACGACGTGAACATTGCTTCAAACGTAGAACCTCTTGAACAGGTCGTTGACTATCTCAAGGAAGAACTGAAGAGAAGACACGTTATAAGACTTCAGAACAGCCAGTGTACAATGGAGCACGGATTTGTTCTCTCTGACATTCTGACCAACCTCGAACGTGTATCCGACCACTGTTCAAACATTGCCGGATGCGTTATAGAAATAGCGGGACATGACTCAATGGATATGCACAGCTATCTCAGAGGAGTAAAGACAGACGATACTCACTTTAAAGATGCATTCAACGAATATTTGGGAAAATACACACTCGACTGATTAACAAAAAAATGAGCACTTACCTGAAAAAAGCGGGCAAGTGCTTTTGTTATGTGTAATCATCTCTGGTATTTTTCTCTGTACTCGTTCGGAGTCAATCCGGTGTATTTTTTGAATACTCTGGAGAAGTGTCCCTGTGAAGAGTACCCGAGATATTCACCTATAAATGCGGAAGATTTGTCAGAATATCTCAATAGTCTTTTGGCTTCATCTGTCTTTTCCGTGTGAATGAAATCAGTCAATGTCGAACCTGTTTCTTTTTTGAATTTTGCCGAAAAATGTGTTCTGGACAGATAAAACTCCTTGGCCATGGCTTCGGTATCAATAGGCTCAGATAGATGATGTCTTACATAGTTTGCTGCTTCTATTGCAAGTTTTGATGATTCATTTCCTTTGCGTATCTTTTCCACCTGTTCAGTAAACTCGAGTATCATACTGTATTGAAGGTTCGTTATTTCGTTTTGTGTTTCAATCTGTTCAACCCGCTGGATATATGCATCAGACAGTGAAAGAGCGTCTTCCGGGCTTAGACCTCCTCTGATGGCTGCTCTGGAAGTCAGAGTGGCTGTCACTATAAATGTGTTTTTCAGTTGTCGCAGTTGGTCGGCTGCTATTATACCCGCTCTTATTGGAGGTGCAGTAGATATCCACTGCTTCAGAGCAGCGGAATCGCCGTGTCTGACAATGTGAAGCAGTGTTTCTTCAATCTGAAGAGTGTTGTGAACAGGCTGCTTTTGAGCAGAATGGTAAACTTTTTCAGTTCTTTGCTGTTCAACCTGCTGCTTTATCTGCAGCAGTTCATCATTGCTGATGGCTATGTCACTGAGTTCAAGTTTTTCATCGTTGAGAAAATAGTTGACTGAGCAGAGCATCATCATTAGACTTTCAAGGGGAAGATTTGCAATGCTCTTCATTCCGTCGACAAATGTTTGTCTATCATCTTTTGAAACGTCAATCTGAAAAGCAAGTTCACGAAGGCTTTGCTCATCCGTTGTAATCTGAGCGGTGGGACCTGCAATTATTCTGTATTCTCCGGATTTAACTATTCCGTATATATGAAAACGCGGAGTTATGAAGTAGCCCACATTGTTTTCTACAGAAAATAATTCGTTTTTGTACAGTTTTATCGGATCTTCCGGAAGATTGACGACTGAGTGATAACAAATCCTGCAGTCATTTGAATACACTCTAACAGGTATTCCTGACAGGTTGGCCAGGGTCCTTGACAGATAATCAAAATCTACATTTCGCATAATTCCTCCATGCTCAATACAATTATACATGTTTCGATACAATTATACAAGACAAAGCATATTTTCATTTGATAAAATATAATCGCCAACATAAAGCCGCATCAGCAGGCTGTTAATACGAATGGAGAAAGAATATGAAACTGCCTTCGAGTCTCATAAAGACACCGGAAGTAACAAAGAGAGAAAAATGGTTTGGATACCTGTTGGGTCCGGCAGGAGCACTGCTTCTGAATGCCATACTCGGAACCTATCTGAATGTTTATTACACAGACGTTTTGAATCTGACACCTCTGTGGGGTGGGGTATTTTTGACTATCTTCCCGATTATATCAAAGATAATTGACGCCATAACAAATGTAATAATGGGTCAGATTATTGACAGAACAAAGACAAAAGAGGGTAAGGCACGCCCGTGGCTTTTGCTGTCTGCAATTCTTGTTCCCGTAACAGGTGTTTTACTTTTTATTGTTCCTAACTCTACTGATACTGTAAAAGCAGTATGGGTTATGATTTCATACAACCTGTTCTATTCATTTGCCTATACAATTTTCAACATGAGCCACAACCTCATGGTGCCTCTTTCAACAAGGGACAGTACAGCACGCGGAGGACTTTCCGTATTCAATCAGATTACATCGATTATGATGAGCGGTATCATAGTTGCCCTTATTTTCCCGATGGTTGTCATGCCTGCAATAGGAGTAGACAAAGCAAAGTGGATAACAATCATGACGATTATTTCTATCGTTGCACTTCCTCTTACATTGCTTGAGTATTTCTTCACAAAAGAGAGAGTTACCGAAGAGACGTCTGCTGCTGGTGAAAAGACGGACATTCCGTTCATTAAGCAATTAAAGATTCTGTTCTCGGACAAATACATGGTTATCATGTATGTGTTTTTCCTTGTCTCTACAGTGGGAACAGCGCTGAAGAATCTCGGCTTGGTTTACTATTGTAACTATGTACTGGGAACGTACAACGACGGCATAACACAGATGCTCATATCCGTCATAGGCGGTTTGCCGATGGGAATTGGTATATTTGCGGTCTGGCCGCTTGCAAAGAAATTTGGCAAGCGCAATGTTACCATGGTTGGATTCATTATCATGGCAATCGGAAGCCTTATTTGCTGGATTTTCTCAAACAATCTTGTCATGGTGCTTATAGGCCAGTTTATCAAAAATATCGGAAGCCTTCCTTCTGCATATGTCTTTATGGCTCTGTTTGCTGACTGTCTTGATCATGTTGAGTGGAAAAAGAATATCCGTCTTGACGGAACCGCAATGTCTATTTACAACATAATTGCAGTTGCAATGGTAGGTGTCATGACAGGTGTATTCAACTGGATGCTTGCTTCATCAGGATATATTGCACCTTTTACAGCATCGAGCACGGCAGAAGCCGCAACAACGCTTGCATCAAGCGGATGGGTTTCACAGGTTGCACTTGATACGCTGAAGCCTGCTGCCGACGGAATTCTGACAGTGGCAGTTCAACAGCCTGGAAGTGTAAGCTGGGTAATAACATTTGCATTTGTCGGACTTGAAACCATAACAGGCGTCATAATGGCAATACTACTGTTTAAACTGAATGTCGAAAAGACCCTTCCTAAAGAACAGGCAGAATTAAAGGCACGGCACGAGGCAAATGCTCAGATGGACAATCAGACAGACAATCAGACAAGCGAACAAACAAATATAGAGATTTCATCAGAGGAG
>JAILLB010000063.1 GCA_024693345.1 Clostridiales bacterium | reverse complement strand
TGCGGTTTCAGCTGCACTTCAGTACGGATATATGCAGATTCCGGACGGAATCCTGATAGAACAGAGTGAAATAAACAAATTCCCGCCCGAAAAAGTAACAATTATCTCAACAGGCAGCCAGGGCGAACCAATGTCAGCTCTTCACAGGATGACATTCGACCCGAAAAACAAAGTTGATCTCGGTTCTTCAGATCTTGTCATCATATCTGCTTCGGCAATTCCCGGAAACGAAAAACTTCTCGGAAACGTCATCAATGCACTGTATAAAAAACAGGTGACAGTCCTGACGGATTCTCAGGCATTCGTACACGTATCCGGACACGCATGTGCAGATGAAATAAAGATTTTACACGCACTATTGAAACCTCAGTATTTCATGCCCATACACGGCGAAGCAAGACAGCTATACAGCCACAAACAGCTCGCTGAACAGATGGGAATGAAGCCGTCCAATATCTACGTTTCCGAGCTCGGCAGAGTGCTTGAAATTGACTCAAGAGCAGCTCAGTTCAACGGAACAGTTCCGTCAGGGTCGGTCATGATTGACGGCAGCGATCCTTCGGATATAGGGAACGTGGTAATAACAGAGAGAAAGAAGCTCTCCAAGGAAGGCATTATCTTCGTTTCTGCAACAATAGATACTGAATACAGAGAAGTTGTATCGGGACCTGAAATTGTGTCAAGAGGATTCATTTACGAGAGTGAAAACCTTGCTCTCGTTGCAGAAATAAAAAATACCGCAAGAACTGCGATACTGGATACATTGAGAGACGGCTCACTCGACTTTGCACTCATAAGAACGAATGTTAAAAACGCTTTGAGCAAACTTATTGATGCAAGGACAAAGAGAAAACCGCTGATTATGACAATTATATTAGGAATATAGGATTGTACTTTCTTCATACAGTTTTCGATTTCTGTATGAAGAAAGTTTATTTTTTGAGCCAATTTGTTGTAAAAACGGAAAGTAAAGAGAAGAAAAGGTATACTTACTTGCAAAATTTACAAGAAAAGGATAAAATCTTCAAATTCTTCAAGAAGAAATAATTTTTCATCAAGTAAATGAAATGGGTGCGCGAAATTGCTTTTGCGCACCTTTATAACTTATATATACAACCATCAACCGAAATATCTCTATCTACTATTTTCTATACAAAACAAAACTACTCTTCAAATTCTTGTGGAATTGCGCTTCCTTCTGATTGCAAATAATCAAATAGTACCTCAAGATTTTCTTTTGCTTCTTTTATCGCCTCTTCTTCGGAATCTCCACCACCAACACAACCTTCGATAGCAGGAAAAAAGGCAGTCCAATATGTTTTGCCTTGTTTATCTTTCTTTGGTATTAATCTAATTTCGTAGTTTCTCATTGTTCTATCTTTTAAGTCAGTGTTATTTCCCATCAGTCAAACAATCCGCCTCCAAAATTTCTACAATTATGGTATCACATTTATTGTTGTTGTTAGACACTTGTATCACAATTGTAACATTTTTAAAGGCATAATTTATGGGGGCTTTTCAGCCCCCATACTTGTTGCGAATATTAGTGTAAATAGTTGAGATAATCTTTCAGTTCTGCCTTTGTAAGAATCTTTGTTCCGAAGTAGTTGATCGTGATTCCAGAAAGCTTGTCTGAAACTGCATATCTTTCAGCATTGAAGATAACCGGTGCAACGACACCATCCTTGATGAGTTTCTCTTCAGCTTCGTGGAGAAGAGCTGCTTTATCTTTCTGTGTAGCTGCTGCATATGCCTGTTCAATCAGAGAGTCGTAATCGCTGTCTGAATATCCTGTTGCGTGAGGATTGTTCACGTAATATCTTGTGAGTCCAAGTGACTCGTCATAATCCGGACTTCCTGCTTCAACAAGTTTGACTGAACCGGAAAATCCTGTTGCAAACTGAGCCAGTGTACCGAATGCATAAGCAGTCAGCATCTGGACATCAAGTCCTATTACGTCAAAGTCTCCTGTCAGGTAAATTGTGTACAGTTCGCTTGCCGTCATACCTTTGGTAACAACTTTGAATCCGAGCTGTTCCCATGCTTCCTTAGCCAGGTCTCCGAGTCTCTTCTCTTTGCTCTCAAATCCGAGCTGAGCTGAGTAGTAGCTGTCGTTTACTGCATCTGTCAGATAGTAGAGGTAAATTGTATCCTGTTTTGACGGGTCAATTCCCTGCTGGCTTAAAATGCTTCTCGCTTCATCTAAATTAGATGATGTGCTCAGAAGATCTCCGCCTACTTTTCTGAATGAAGTGCCCTTCTTAGTATCAAATACCATTGAAGGAATGAGTCCTGTAGCCGCCTTTGCTCCGCAGCCGACTGCATCTGCCATCGCACTTCTGTCGAGTGCAATTGAGAGTGCATATCTGACCTGAGGATTGGAGAACATTGAAAGTTTTGTGTTGAAATAATAGGAATATGTGGAAGCCAGCTCATTTGTCTTCAAAACTTTTGAACTGTATGCGCCTTCAGTCTCATTGGTGAGGTTTGAAACGTAGAAGAGTTCGTTGTTAATAAACATCGTCTTCACGTCTTCATTTTCTTCTTTTGCATATACAACATCGCTGTCCAGTGTTGCATCGTAGTGGATGTAAATCTTGTACGGAGTTACGTATTTATCCAGAATTTCTGAACTCAGAGTCCAGTTGCGGTAATAGTATTTGTTTCTTTCGAGAATTATGACTTCAGTTGCGTTTGAAGAAAATTTCTTTACTTTGAATGCACCATTTGTTGAAAGGTCGGTGCTGGTTTTTGACCATGTGTCTTCGTACTGTGTTACCTTGTTTTCACGAAGAGGAACGAGAGCCGGGCTTGCAAGATTGTAGAGGAATTCGTCAACGTCTACGCCTTCTTCAAATCTAATCTCAAGAATGTTCTTACTGATGGCAACAAGTCCGATGTCGTCGATACCTATCTTACCCATCTTTGCATCGCGTGCGCCCTTTATTCCGTAAAGGAGAGATGCTGCTTCAGATGAAAATTCAGGTTCAAGTATTCTCTTC